>MHDC01000018.1:0-4590 GCA_001803415.1 Microgenomates group bacterium RBG_16_45_19
TACGATGAACCATATCTGCCTGAAAAAGTAGCCAAGTATTTTGATACCCACTTTGTTCAAACTCTTGCCCCACTGTTCAATAACTTCAAACTCACCCCTTGCTATTCGTCTAATATTCGCCCAACTATCATCTAAATTAAGGTATAATAGTACCATATGCTTCCCTCATCATTCCAAGGTGTCTTATGGTCTAAACCCCTTGAATTCTGGGATCTGAACCTCGATAAAACCGAAATTATTCACCGCGTCTTGCGCTATGGCACTCTCCAAGACATCCGGTGGTTGAAAAAGACCTATTCTAATGATGAGTTGAAACACACTTTTCTTCATTCACCCAAAGTGATTTATTCTAAGCCATCCCTTAACTTCACCAAAAATTTCATCTTAGGCTTAACTCAAACCCAAATTAATCCCAACCAATATGTCCAAACTTTTTATTGATCAGGCATTGTTACCGCCCCAAAAACAAATCTGGCCTCAACTCTCACTCTTTAAGGATGCATTTTACTTAGCTGGCGGTACTGGCCTGGCAGTGCAACTCGGTCACCGTATTTCCTATGATTATGATTTCTTTTCGCCACGGAAAATTGAACCCAACCTCCGCCAACAAGTCAATGACCATTTCCCCCAATCACGGTTTACGTTGGATTCTACCGATCAACTCACTTGGATTACCCAAAGTGGCGTAAAAATAACCTTGGCGTATACCCCTCACCATCCACTTTATCCCGTAATCATCACTGATGTTCTCCGTCTCGAAAGTGTTACTGATATCGCTGCCGACAAAGCCTTTACTATCGGCCGTCGGGGTCAATTCCGTGATTATGTCGATCTTACCGCTATCCTGAACTCTGGATTCAAGCTTGAAGGCATCATCCATGATGCCGTTGCTAAGTATAATGCCATGTTTGACGAAAAATTATTTCTCGAGCAATTGGTGTATTTTGACGACTTGTCAGATCGTGATGTTCAGTTATTAGATACCAACCTGAGTAAATCACAAGTGCAAACCCAACTCACCGAACACGTCAGCCAATACGTCGCCTCCATCACTGGTGAGCCAGCGACATAACCTCAGCCCTTTGCTATTCGTCTATTATTCGTCTAATGAGCTTCATTTCCCACTACACCATCACCGATAAGTTATTAGCTTCGATCAAGGAAGTAAATCGCTTGGTAACGGAGTTAAATCACCGCCGTTTTCCTCGAGTAGTCTTGGTTCAGCTGCAACACACCGCCCATGCCCTTTCCACCTATGCCTCCACCAGTATTGAGGGCAATAGCCTCCCGCTGACCGAAGTCAAAAAGATCCTCAAATCCACCCCACCCCATCCTCGTGATAGCCAACAAGAAGTTCTTAACTACAACCAAGCTTTGTTAGACTTGGACAATCAACTTGACCAAGGCACGATTACCCTCACCGATAAATTAATCCGCTCTATTCACCAAACAGTGACCCAACAACTTCTCCCCAAGTTCGAAACTGGTCAGTATCGTCAAAAGCCGATTGTCGTCCACGATCCCAAAACCCGAAATATCATCTTTCTCCCTCCTGACCACCAAGCAGTCCCCACCCTCATTAATGACCTCGTTAAATTTGTCAAAAATAACTCATCCCAGATCGATCCACTCATTCTGGCCGGCATTACCCACAAACAACTTGTCCTCATCCACCCGTTTATGGACGGTAACGGCCGGACCACTCGATTGATCACTAAAGCTCTCCTGGCCAATATGGGTCTCAATACCTTCAAACTATTGAGTTTTGAAAATTACTATAACCAAAACGTTTCTAAGTACTTTTCTCTTGTTGGTGAGCAGGGTAATTACTACGACCTAGTGGATAAAATTGATTTCACTCCCTGGCTAGAATATTTTGTTGACGGCATCATCGATGAGCTATTGAGGGTGACGGCGCTTATGCCCTCTTTGGCAAGAAGCCCGAAAACAGAGTTGCTGCCTGATCAGAAGCGTTTGCTGAATATAATCGCTCAAAAAGGTTTCGCCGCAGATAGCGATTATGCCAAAATCACTCAGAGGGCTAAAGCCACCCGGGCACTAGATTTCCAAAAACTGATCGAATTAGGGCTAATTACTCGCAAAGCCAAAGGCAAGAACACGTATTATGTGTTAAAAGAAGGATGAATGCCATGAAACTGCGGTCGATCAATCCGGCAACTAATAAGTTAGGAAAGGTTGCGGTGGTGACCGGATCGTCACGTGGTATTGGTGCGGGCATTGCCAAGTATTTATTAGATAAACAATTTACGGTTTATATTACCTATTTGAAAGAAAAAAACAGAGCAGAAGAACTGTTTGCTTCCTATGATCGGGCAATTATCAAATCACTGGATGTGACAAATGAAGCTAGTGTTAAAACTCTATTCACCTCAATCGCCAAGGATCAAAATGGTTTAGATTTGTTAGTAAATAGTGCGGCGATTGAAATTCCTGGGACGCTTGAAGAAATTAGTTTGCAAACTTGGCGGAAAGTGGTGGACGCGAAGCTCACGGGGGCTTTTTTGGTGACTAAATATGCGGTACCTTTGTTGAAAAAGAGAAAGCGAAGTACGATCGTCAATATTACTTCCTCGCTCTCACATAAGGGCGCGCCAAAATACCCAGCCCATGCCGCAGCTGAGGCTGGATTGATTAGTTTGTCAAAAACCTGTGCGATTCAATTAGCGCCATACGGTATTCGCACTCACATGGTCAACCCCACCACTACCAGGACTGAGATGTGGAAGGATATTGGTGGGTATGAGGATGAGGAGTTGTGGCAGCGGTTTGCCAATAATAATCCTTTAGGAAGGGTCTCGACTCCCGAAGACATCGGCAAAGCCATATATTTACTGACGACTGATGAAGCCGAATATTGGAATGGGAACGAAATTTATGTGAATGGGGGAGCACATATCAAGTAACCTGCTTGTTAGATGGTAATTATGCGTAAGGCCATTATTTTATTTGTTGGAGCGATGGAAAAGGAACTGGCAGGTCTGAATAAATATTATCACTGTCATCTAAGCGCCAAATTACAGGACCAGTACCCGCTATTTACAAATAAGACAAAATCGGTGGCGATTTTGCATACCCAGGTTGGGGAAACTAATGCTGCGATTGCCACAACTTTAGCAATAAATGCTCAGAGGCCAGATTTGGTGATTAAAATTGGCTGTGTTGGTGGTAATAGCGTTGGGATTCATACTGGTGACATTGTGGTTCCGATCGCATATTTTCACAGTGCAGCGTGGATTACCCGTGCGAGAAAAAATAACCAACCAACGAGTGATGCATCGCAGTGGCAATCAGTTTTCGGCGAAAAACCTTATCAAGTTAATTCAGGTAATTTACATGGTCGGCCATACATTTTTTATCCTGACCTAAAAGCGACAAAAAAACTGACAGCTTTCCTGAACAAAACGCGCCTAACACATACCACGGCTTACATCGGCGGGGGCAACATGTGGTTCTTTGATAAAGGCTTTATGCGCCACGTTCCCCGGGCTCAAATTCCTGCTAAATTAATTACACAACGCTGGGTGGCGGATATGGAATCCTACGCTATCGCCCACGCCTGTTATGTCCACCAAGTTCCGTTCACCGGCATTTATCGTGTGTCTAATAGCGATTATTACGATGAACCATATCTGCCTGAAAAAGTAGCCAAGTATTTTAGCACCCAATTTATCCAAACCGTCGCTCCGTTCATCAACAATTTATAAGGTGATTAGTGCTACAATCCAAGCAATTAACTACGAAATGTGAAGTAAAATAATTAATATAATCAGTTTGAAAGAATTTTTATGCGCAAAACACTTAGAGAATTGAATATATTGGATAATTTTTATCATAAGCCTGGGAAAAATAACGCGATCACCGATGTGCCAGGAGTTAAAGTAGGACAGACAACCATAATTGAAGGTTCGAACATAAGAACTGGTGTATCGGTGATTATTCCAGGAGATTTAACAGACGGAAAATTCGTTGCCGGCGGACATGTCTTTAATGCTAACGGTGAAGTCACTGGTCTCCAGTACATTTTCGAGGAAGCGCGCCTGATCAGCCCGATATTTCTAACCAACACGCTCTCGATTGGTGATGTCTTTAATGCAGTCATCGATTACTACAAACCAAATATTGCTTTACCGGTTATCGGTGAATGTTGGGACGGTTATTTGAATGACATTTGGGGGCGTCATGTTAAAGCCGATCATGTAGTTCATGCCATAGAAAGTGCATCAGATGGTTCTGTAGATCAAGGATCGGTAGGAGCCGGGACGGGTATGACTTCTTTTGGATATAAAGCTGGAATCGGAACCGCGTCACGAATAGTAAATCTAAATGGCAGTGATAATATTTTAGGAATATTAGTTAACAACAATATGGGTAACGAAGACGGTCGGCATCGATATCTCAGGGTAGGAGGTCTGGAAGTGGCTCGAATTCTAGGCGAGTATGATCAAGTGATAAAATCACCGAAACAAGAAACTCATCAATCGTCATCAATTCTTGTAGTAGCGACCGATATACCCCTAACTCATTATCAATTAAATAGACTGGCCAGACATGCAACTTTAGGTTTCGCCC
>MHDC01000018.1:4640-22483 GCA_001803415.1 Microgenomates group bacterium RBG_16_45_19
TCTACGGCTAACCGGTTGCCTTTGGGTGGATCAAAGTCTAAGTATACTCTCCAGGCTTTCGAAGACAGTGCATTGGATGAAGTGATTGAGGCAACTGAAGAAGCAGTTGAAGAAGCCTACCTTAATTCACTTTTTTGTGCCGAAGATATGACGGGGTTCCAGGATCATACAATTCACGCTTTGCCGGTTGATAAATTGATTAGCAAGATTGGATGAGGGTTGACAGAATTTTAAAATCAGACTCCAGGGCGGATTTGAGGGATGGGTTGTGGAGGACGGCGGCGGGGTGGTACATGGGGAAAAGGGTAGCCGAACCAAAGAGGCTGGTAACCGGGAAAGACTGGCCATGCAGCTGTGCCATGGTTTGATGACGGGCTTCCAGTTGGTAGTGCTTGAAGAGAAAATCGATGGCGATTTTGCCCAGAGCCGCAATAATTTGGGGACCGATGATTTCAATCTGGCGAATGAGAAAGGGGCCGTAAAAGGCAATTTCTTCGGCTTTGGGTAGGCGGTTTTCAGGAGGACGGTCTTTGATGACATTGGTGAGGTAAATATCTTTTCGATCCAGGCCAAATTGAGTCAAGAGGGCATCTAATAGAACTCCAGCCCGACCGCTAAAAGGGATACCGGTGAGAGCTTCTTGCTCCCCCGGGGCTTCGCCAACCAGCAGTAGTTGAGCCTGATGATTGCCCTGACCAATGACCGGAACGTAACCCATTTGCCGGCGATATAAATACAACGGTGAAGTGGTGAGGGCGAGCACTTCAGCCCGAATTTGACGGAGGGCTTCAGTCCTAGGATCGCTCATCTTGATGATTTCACGATCACTGTAGCACAAATGGTCATAAACTACGTGATAAAATCTGAAGCATTGATTAATATGATCCATTTTATTTACTTTGATGTGGGCGGGGTAGTCATCAAAGATTTTACGGTATCCAATAAATGGGTTGAAATGCAAGATGATTTTGGCTTGAACCAGACTGAAAGAGAAGGATTGATTAAAGTCTGGCATAGATATCAGGATGAGATCTGTGTGACTCGAGATGTAGACAGTTTAATGGCCATCCTGACAAAAGAGGTTAAGATAAAATTCCCGAAACATTATTCGCTGCTAGAAGATATGGTTAACCGCTTTGAGGCTAATAGTTCGATTTGGCCAATTATTAAGAAAGTAAAGACTAACACCCGGATCGGTTTGTTAACCAACATGTATCCGCGAATGTTTGCCCTTATCCAAAGAAAGAAAATCATGCCGCCGGTGGAGTGGGAGGTGGTGATTGACTCGAGTGTCGAAGGCAGTCAAAAACCAGAAGCTAGAATGTTTCGAATTGCTTATGAACGATCAGGCATTGCTCATCAACAAGAACTCCTCTTCGTCGATAACAGTCAAGAACATATTGAGGCTGCTAAAACTTTGGGCTGGCAGACTTATTGGTATGATTCGACTAATTACGAAAAATCCTCCAAGGCATTGTTAGAATATATAAATAAAGCACTAACGCTCAAGGGGTGAGTTTCAAATTAATTCCAGATGCCGGCGATGGCAGTGCCGCAGTGGGGGCATTGGCCGGAAGCGGTATCAAAGTTGGCCAGAATGTGAGTCTGGTGCCAAAAGCGCTTGATCAGGGCTTGATGACAGTGGGGACAATTAGTAGTGGCGCGATCCGAGTCGGAAATATTACCCAGGTAAACATAATTTAAACCGGCCTTGCGACCGATATTCCAGGCTTTGACGAGAGTTTTGGGCGAAGTGGGAGGCACGTCGGCCATTAAATAGTCGGGATGAAAGGCAGTCACATGCCAGGGAATATGAGGACTAATTTGTTTAATAAAGTTGGCGATGGCAGTTAATTCTTTGACCGAATCATTTTTGCCGGGGATGACTAAAGTAGTCAGTTCCAAGTGAATTTTTCGCTTAAAGACCCGCTTGATGGTATCTAAAACTGGCTGCAGTTTAGCCCGACAATACTGGCGATAAAAAGCCTCACTAAAACTTTTGATATCGATATTAATGGCGTCCAATAAATGCTCCATATAGTCCAGGGATTCAACCGATTCATAACCATTAGAGACAAAAATATTTTTCAAGCCCTGTTTTTTAGCTAAAACGGCGGTGTCGTGGGCGTACTCAACGAAAATGGCCGGTTCATTATAGGTGTAGGCAATGGAGCGGGCGCCTAAAGCCATGGCTTTGGCCACAATTTGCTGAGGAGACCAGGTTTCCGATTGAGCGGCGATGATGTCTTGAAGCTGATCCGGTTTGCCTTTGGGGGCTTGGCTCATGGACCAGTTCTGACAAAAAAGGCAGCCAAAATCGCAGCCAACGGTGCCAAAGGAAAGAGCGGTAGTACCCGGTAAAAAGTGAAAGAGAGGCTTTTTCTCAACCGGATCTAAATGCAGGCCCACCGCTTGGCCGTAGACGGTGAGGTAGAGTTTACCGTTTTGGTTTAGACGAACACCACAGACGCCGGTTTGCCCTGGGGCAATATTACATTGCCAAGCACAGGCTTGGCACTGGATCCGGTTTTGGGGTAACTGCTGATAAAGCACGGCGGGCTTCATTAGGACCATTATAGTTCTGGTGACAAGCGAGTAAGTTATTAAAAGAAGAGCATCACAAAGTAGCTGGTAGCAGGACTGATCAGCTGGCGGGTGAGGAGTCCAGAATTGGTGTGAGCTAAGAGTTGAGTCTGGTTGGCTTCGAGGCTGGACAGAGTTTGAAGAAACCAAGTTAAGGCTACCGGAGAGTCAGTGTAATCATTACCGAGTTTAAGAATTTTTAGATAATCGTGACGATGAATCAAGTCTAAAGTCAGTTGATCACGTTTGGCAGCTTCGGCGGCGGTTAGATAGTGGGAAAAATCGAAGGCACCAATTAAAAGGGTATTATTAGTGACGGCCAGTGGAGCTAAATTCGGATGGCGGTTACTGACCATAATCGGTCGAATTAGGGTACGGGGGAATCGTTGTTGGAGATAAGGCAGAATATCAAGGTAGGCGGGCTCTTTAAGTAAGACGGGCTGTTCCTGATGATTGGGGAATAAGAAGATAATCTGATCATATTCAGTGTCAGGCGGAATGGCGTTAAGCCCTTGGAGAATAAGGGATTCAGCCAGAAGATGATGGGGAATAATCAAGCCTCGAATCACCGCTGGTGGTTCAGTGGTGCCTAATATCTGTGGGGGCGGGTTAAACGGTTTGATTAAGACAAGCGCATAAAGTCCCAAAACGAGGGTGGTTAGGCCACAAATTCTGAAATTCATAAATTGGTTAAGCTGCGGGTGGAACAGGGGTTGGAGGTAAGGATGACGGGGAAGGTGGACTGAGGGGCGGTTGAACCTTGGAGCGGTGACGGCGACGATACCAGATGGAGACAAATAGACTAATGAGAATGATAACAATGGAGACGCCAACACCGATGATAAGCCAAGGAGGTCGTTTGGCTGGCGGGGAGATTACGTTTCTTACCGCTCTAGCTGGATCAAAGACGGCTTCTCTGTCGATGGTGACGGTTTCACTGCCAGTGCGAGCATATACTTCGGGAGCATACATAAGATGGACTCGAGCCGGCGGAGTAAGGTAAGAGCCTTCAGTGACAACCCGGGCTTTATAAGTAAAGACAGAGTTACCAGGATCGAGACCGGCAAGAGAAAGAATCATGCCATTTTCAGTAATCTCCTGACCCCAGACTCCTTGACCATAGCGGTCAAAACGACCACTGCTTTCATTATTGAAAGCTGGGTTGATGGGGACAAGGCCGGCGGGGAGCTCATCGTCAATGACCGCATAGGCACCAAAGTTACCAGGATTATTGACGGTAAGACGGACGGAGACGGTATCGCCTACCCCCAAGGAGAAGGTGGGGTCTTTGTCGTTAACATATTCGCGAGTGACGGCTATGCCGTCGGTAACCGGTGATGATTGGGGATCGGTAATCAAGATTTTTTGGGAGAGAGTGGAATAGAGTTGACCCTCGCCGTCAAAGGCGACCGCCACGGTTGGGTTAGACGATTTCAGGCTGGCAACCGGAACGGTGAGGGGTGGGATGACCTGAGTTTTGCTGGTAACTTGACCGGTTTTTAGAGTTTGACCGTCGAGAGTAACGGTATAGGTATAGTTGGGAGTCAACTCGGTACCAGAGCGACCATAATCAACTAAGGCTTGGGCAACTTGGGCGGTGGCAAAGGTGTTGGACCAATAAGGCTTAGTCCGAGAACGAGTGAGATAAAGAACGCCTTTGTAGGCATCGTTTTTGAGACCGGCAGCGGTTAAAGCCCGGACAGCCATAGCGGTGGTAGCGTCAACTGAGCCAAAATGACTGTCTTCGCCGGCTGACCAAGAAAGGCCGTCTCCTTGGACAATAGCTTTAGCCAGTAAGGTGTGAGCTCCGTTTTGGTTGGAATCAGTATGACTATTTTTAACATTGGTAATAACTGCCCAGGACAACAAATCTGGAGGATAGTGGTCAAACTGGTTGAGGAGAGAGCGGTCGCGAGTCTCGGACAGAAAGGTAAGGGCATAAGCTTTGGCAACTTGGGCACTACCAGCGAACAGTTGCCGATTACCTTGACTTTCGGTTAAATAAGTAGCTTGATCATAATAGTCGGCGGCGCGGTCGATAAGTTCTTGAGGAATAGCTAGGCCATATTTTTGGGCAGTAACCAGATATTCGATGACATAAGCGGTGATGAATGGATCGGAGTTGCCTTCACTCCACCAGCCCCAACCACCATCAGGATTTTGTAAGGTAGTTAGACGCTCGATCCCTTTTTTGACCATAGCATCAGTGTCTTGGTCAAGCAGTGCTTGAGAGAAGAGGTCGGGATTAGTTTTAGCAATCACCAATGGCACAAAACGGCTAGTAGTTTGCTCAACACAACCATAGGGATAATCTAACAAGAACTGCATAGCCTGGGGTAAAGTACCGAGAAGGGTGGGGGCGAGATTTAGAGTAATGGTGGAGAGGTCCGGATCGATCTGAACTGGCAAGACTAGATTAAAGGTATGGTTACCTTGAGCGGAAGCGCTCCCCCGACTGTCATAAAAGCCAAAGGGGCGGATGGGAATGGTAACGGTGATAATATCGTTAACCTTGGGGTCGTCGACGGACAGGCCACGAAAACGAAACTTGGCCGCGTCGGTGACTTTAATTGGTTTAACTTTAAATTCGACTTGGGCAAAATCATTGGGTTCGAGAACCAAGCCAGAGCGAGTGGCGGTGTCAATGTCGCCAGAATCAAAAGCTAAATCCAGGTTAAAGGTGTACTTTTTATCAGAAAAATTATGGAGCAAAGCCCGAACGGTAGCCTGGTCGCCGAGACGCAAAAGATTGGGTAAAACCGGGCGGACAATAATATCTTTAGAGACGACGATGTCTTGTTTGGCGTCGCCGGCGATGGTATCAAGGCTGGTGCCGACAGCGGCAATGGTCCAGGTAGTCAAATTGTCGGGGAGTTTGAAACTCAACTGAGCCCGGCCATTATTATCGGTAACAACGCGCGGATTCCAGTAGGCCGTATCTTTGAAAATCGATCGCGCTTCACCTTTTTGATTGTGAACCCAAACACCACCGGCAAAAAAAGTATGATAGTTAGCTACTTCCAGATTATAGACCGGGACTTTAAGCCGAGTGTATTCAATGGTTTCGACCACAACCGGTCGGTTGCCTGAATCAACCAAAACGTCACCCACCATAATGGTGCCGGCCTCAGTGAAGACTTGATTGACCCACAGCTTATGATTGACGGTGACTTTAAGAACACCGTTGATGGTGAGATAACCGGTGTCGGAGGCGTGGTGAGTGGAGGTGACCAGAGCGGGGACTAGAGTTGGATCAGTCTGACTGATTCGAGTTAAAAGATGATCACCGGAACGGACTTGACTTATAGGCTGTTGGGTGCCGTCGGCCATCAAGATGGGGGTGTCACCGACAAAACAGCCACCACCTTCAGCCGTAAGGACAGTGATACCTTCAAGCGAGTGATCTTCAGGAGTAGTGTCATAGCGTTCACGCCAAAAGGCATTAAAGATATTTAAATTAGATGGGTCGACCAATTCAAAAATCGCTTTGTCGACTGCCCAGACTGCTAATTCAGCTGAAACCGGGCGGCCGAGTTTGTCGGTGGCGACGAGATTGAGGTTGACCGTGTCTCCCGGTCCATATTGGGCTTCATTAGGAGTCAGGTGAACAACTAGATGCTTTTGGGCGGTGTCAATTGGCAAATTGAGGCTATCGGTATCCAGCCAGTCAGTGGAGAAGCTGGAAGCGGTTAAAAAGATATTGGGCATATCGGTAAGAGTGAGAGGAATGGTTTCAGTGGTACTAGTGCCAGTCAGACGGATAATTTGGAAGCGGTTAAGCCGGTCTCGCTCAAAGCCCAGGAAAATATCGCGGTCGGGAATGTCGGAGATAAGAGTCAGTTTAACGGAACCATCAGGTTGAGCGAGCTTAGTATCGACTGAAAGATCTAAACCTTGCCGATATTCCTCAAAATAGACCGGGTTAGTGGTGTCATTAACCCAGACAGAGGTACTTTTGACAACCTGATTACCACGATTGTCTTGGCCGGTAACGGTGAATTCGTAATTACCGCCTTTTTGCGGGGTAAGGTTTAAGGTAGCCTGTCCGTCGGTGTCAGTCTTAAGCGTTTGATTGGGTAAGTCTTCAGTCTGACGGAGGTAGCGATGATATTTTTCGCCTGTCTGAAGCGGTTGCTTTTCATACCAACTTCTTAGGGATTTAACGTTCAGGGTAAGATTAGCCACTGATTGGTTGAGACGGGAAACGGCTTTCAAGGGTACAGCGATGGGCTCGCCAATAGTGAAACCGTAGGCATAATCGGTGCGGTAGAGACCAAACTCACCGCTGTAAACCAAAACGTTCTTAAAGGCTTCGTCGGCGGTGCCGGTCTCATCGACAAGTTTGGTGGTAAGAGTGTAGAGCTGTGACTTGCCTTCGTGATTTTTGGCGGGTAAAGTGACCTTGGCTTGACCCTTATCATCGAGTCGAACTCGATTGGATTCGAGTTTGTCTGACCCAAACCGGCCATAGCGATAGTTATCTTTATCGAAGGTGGCGTCAACATGATAATCATAATCACCCCAACTGGAGGTGCGAAGCTCATAATCAACGGATTTATAAGTTAAGGGTTGGCCGGAGAAATATTGGCCTTGAAGAGTGTAAGTAATGGAGTCACCGGCAATATACTCGTTTTTGTCACTGGTAACGGTTAGAAAATAATCGGGTTTACGATAAAACTCAACTTGGAACGAAGTGTGGCTGTCAGACCAAGAATCATAATCGTAATAATTGTCGGGTTTACCAGTTGGGCCAGGGTCAAGAGTGATCGTGTAATAAGTGGTTTTGACGTCCTGGGGAAGCTTAAATTGACCGTCGATACTGCCAAACGAGTTAACCGAGTAAGTATTTTCGTAGATCACTTCCTGGTCGTTACCATAGCCGTTAGAAACTCTGATAGTCACCGGAGAAGTGGGAAGAGTGTAGCGGGCATCATCATCGTCTCTGATAACGGCTTTAAAATAGACAGGGTCACCGGGTTGATAGAGCGGTCGGTCGGTAAAGACAAAATGTTTGACGTGACGATATTTTTCGACGTAAGTTGAAGACTGATAGCGACTGTTAAGATATTTGAGGTTTAGGGGGACTAAAGCCCGGTCGGCATCGCGGGAAACCCAAGCAAAATCGGCTTGATAACTGATGGGAGCGGTAGCAATACCACTATCATTAAAGACGGCAGTAGTTAAATCGGTGGCTTGGTTTTTGGCCGAAAGGATGCGAATGGTGCCTTGATTAAGACTGCGTTTGGTTTGATAATCTTGACCCCAGAAGACAAATTGGTTGTCCCCTTCTTTGACCAAGACGCCAGTTTGGGAGCGGATGACGAAAGCATCAGCATGAGCGGAGCCATTGGAAATGTTTAAGTGATAAAGGCCGCTTGGTTCTAAGGGTAGGACCAAAGGGCTTCCTTGGTTGTTTTCTCCAGGTAAGGTGTAAGTGAATTCAGTGATGGGATTAGTGCTGGGAGTAACGGCGGGATTAATTTGTTGATAGTCATCATTATAGGTAAGGTAGGCAAAAAGCTGGGCTTCAGTGGCCGGATAGAGTTTGACGGTCACATCACCAGTAACTCTGTAACTTTCGATCGTGACCGACGGTTCATCAGTTGAGGCCAAAGCGATGACACCACCATTAGCGCTCCAGCCTTCGCCGCCGGAAATCATAATGGCGGGTTCTTTCTGATACCAACTACCGAGGACTTCAGGTGGAGTAGGGAGAGCGGGAGAGGGGGGAGAATTAGAGGAGAAATTAAACCTTGTTCCCCACAACATGACGTTAGTCAAACCGAGACTTAAAATCATGACGGTTAAACCAAGAAAGACGGGAAGTGTGGGATTGAGGCAACCAAGACGACGCAGCAGGCGCTTCATAAAAATACCCCCTTACTATTTACAATAGCACTAAACAAACTCTCCCTTCTATGGGAAAGAGGGGTGCAGATGATAAAATCAACTAATGCAGATGAGAGCGATAATCGTCCACCGCTGGGACGTTAAACCTCAAGATGATTGGTATCCGTGGTTGAAACAAGAATTGACAGCCAGTGGTTTCAAGGTTGAAGTCCCGGAAATGCCCCGGACCGAAGCGCCAGTGATCAAGGAATGGGTGGAAAAGTTAGCTCAAGTAGTAGGAGAGCCGGATAGACAAACATTTTTGGTGGGGCATTCAATTGGCTGCCAAACTATAATCCGATACTTAGCTACTTTGACTGAGAATCAAAAAGCGGGTGGAGGGTTATTAGTGGCGCCGTGGATCCACTTGGTCAACTTGGAAGGACCGGAGTCAGAGGCGATTGCCAAGCCCTGGACGGAGACACCGATCGATTGGTTGAAAGCCAAAAAGCACGCGGCCAAGTTTACCTGCTTGTTTTCGGATAATGATCCCTGGGTACCGGTGGCGGAAGCGGAAATCTTTAAAAAGAATTTGGGGGCTGAATGCCGAATCTTGCCAAATCAAGGCCATTTTACCGCTAAGCAGAGCGAAGTGGTTAAAGATGGATTCCTGCATATCATTCAGGTCTTGTGGAAGGGAACCAGTGGTTATGAATAAATCACAAAATATAGACAAGTGGATTTCGTTAGAGCCTCAATCGACGGCTTTATTGGTGATAGACATGCAAGTAGATTTTATATCTCCACAGGGTAAGGCGGCCAAAAGAGGCAAAAAACTGTTTCAGATGCAGAGTATCACCGGGAAAGTCGAGGATTTTGCCCAAAAGTTTACAGATATGGGTTTATTAGTAGTCTATACTAAATTTGTATCTGGAAAGGCAATTACCCCAGCAAACTTGAATATAGCAGTACTAAAAGAAGGATCCGATCTCCCCTGTATTAAGGGCTCGGGTGGAGAAGAACTTTATGGTCTTAAGGTTCCTCCGGGAGCCATGCTGATTGAAAAGCCCCATTATGATGCTTTTGCCTATACCAATCTAAAAAAGTTGCTAACTAATAAATCAATTAAGAATATTCTTGTGACTGGGGTAAGAACCGAGATCTGTGTTGACACCACCGCAAAACGGGCAGCGGCAGAGGGTTACAACACAATTATTGTTAGTGATTTAGTGGCTACTTATGATGATCGAATAGTAAGACACAATGAAGTTTTAGACTCTTTTAACAATTACTATGGTTTTGTAATTGACAGCCAAGGGGTAATAGGTTTACTGAGTGAGGCCAAGCACCGTAAACAATAGAAGTAAAAGGTTATTTGTTCTCCTAAAGAAGAAGATCCTATTAAAGACAAATTCTTCTGAGTGTTAGAATCGAGACATGGTGGGAATAGAGAGAAATATTAAAATCGGTTATATTCTGTCCTTGGTGATTGAATTATATTTTCCGATTGCGGTATGGTTTTTCTTTTACTCGCGATATCTCTCCGTCCAACAAATAGCCGTACTGACCGGGTTTCAAATAATTATTTGGAATCTGTTTGAAGTGCCGACTGGGGCGTTTGCCGATTTGGTCGGCAGGAAAGTGTCGATTATCTTGGCCTTTGGGATTTACACCTTAGCCATGATGGCGACGGCTTTCACTACGGTTTTTGGAATTTTTTTAGTGATCGAATTCTTCAAAGGCATATCAAACGCCTTAAACTCTGGCAGTTTAGAGGCTTTACTATATGACACGTTAAAAGAGAAGAAACTGGAACACCGATGGGATAAAGTGGTGGCAAATAACGAAACTTTAGTTTGGGTGGGACTGTTTGTCGCAGCGGTGAGTGGCGGATTTTTATATTATTGGTGGTATCCATTGCCATATCTGCTACAGGGATTGGTTTACTTGGGAGCGATGCTCATAAGCTTTTGGTTGATAGAACCGAAATTAGATACGAAAAAATATCAAGTTAAAGAAGCCTTGCAGCAAAACTTAGCTGGATTTAAAGAATTATTTAGAAACGAGCGCATGACATATTTAACCTTAGTTTTGGGACTAATCGGAGCAGGCTATATGATTGCCGCCAGCATTTTGGGGATTTCTCAAGCCGAGGAGTACGGCCTGGATGCTCGGGGAGTAGGTTTATTATTCGGAACTGGCTACATTTTGTCAGCGCTGGCGTCTCAGGGATTCCCGAAATTAAAGCGGGTTTGGGGATCAAAGAAATTGGTAATTTTGACAGGAATAGTCTTATTGTCGAGTTTCCTACTGGCAAATTTCGTGGGAGTAGTGGTAGGGTCGATGCTGATTATTATGCGGATTGCCAGCTCAACCACTTTTAGAAATGTTAGGAGTGGGTTGATTAACCGAGCCGTTACTTCTAAGAACCGGGCAACAACTTTATCATCAATGCAGCTTCTGACCCAGTTGCCCTATGCGCTGCTGGCATATTTCATCGGCGGGTATATTGACCGTCACTCACCGAATCAGTTTGCTTTATTGTTGGGAGTGGTAATCGTAGGATTACTGGGAGCGACACAGTTATTTTCCAGGCGCATGAAGGCGGTATTGGCAATCAATTAGACTAATAATTAGTATGTGGAGATGTAAGCTAGAGTGACTTTTTAAGTGTGATATGATGGCCGCAAGATGGAAATTGACCTCTACCAAGTGTCACATTTAGCGCGATCGATCGTTAAAGAAGCAGGTGACCAGTTGAATTTGGAATGGAAAGTGGCCAAAGAGACAGTGGCTAAAGATCCCCGGGATTTGGCAACAAAATACGACTTAATGGTGGAAAAACAAATCACGGCGGCTTTAACTAAATTATTTCCTAACCACTCAATTTACGGCGAGGAAGTAACCAAAACCAAACAACATAGCCCTTACGCTTGGTATATCGATCCGATTGACGGAACCAAGTATTTTGCCAGCGATATTCCGTTATTTAGTGTCTCGTTGGGTTTGACTGATAAAGACAAGCCTATTTTGGGGGTGGTTTACAACCCGATTTCCAACCAAATGTATTCCGGCTACCAGACAGGTAAAGCCTACTTAAATAACAGTCAAATAAAGGTGGCAGACCAGCGGCCACTGAAAGAGACGATCGTGTATGGCGACTTTTCCAAGTTTGAACTGCTGAGCGGTGAGAAACAAAGAAAGATAAATCAAAACTATTTTGAAGTGATGAGCCGGGTATACCGGGTGCGGGCCTTTGGCTGCGGTTCTTTGGGATTATGCTGGATTGCATCCGGCGGTTTCGATGCTTTCATTGATTTTACCGGTAAAACAAAGATTTATGACGTCTGCGCCGGCTTGGCAATTTTAGAAGCGGCCGGCGGGGTGTATGAGCATATTGCGGCAAATGGGGAGAAAAAGTTAATAGCGGCGACGAACCGGACAACGCTGGCGGCGATAAAAAAGTTGATTATTTAGTTCAAGACAGTGATGAAGCTTGAAAGTCAGTCGATAATACAAGATATAAATGATTTCTTGAAGAATCATGGCATCATGACCTTGGCGGTAGCGGTCAAAGATAAACCGTGGGTATGTACACTCTATTATGGTTTCGATGACTACATGAGTATGTACGTGGTAACAGACCCTAATAGCAGGCACGGAAAAATCTTTAACCAAAATTCACAGGTGTCTTTTAATGTGTTTGACTCGGACCAAAAAATTACTGAAGCAAAAACAGGAGTTCAAGGAGAGGGGATAATTAGCCAAGTCAAAGGTCTTAAAGCCAACTTTAAGGCACTGAAGCTCTGGCATAGTGCCAATCCAGGGATAGAAACAAAGATCACTATTAAAGATATTCTGAAGAAAATTACAGATACTAAGATTTACAGAATTACTCCAACATATCTTAAATTTTTCAATAAGCAATTGTATGGTGATAGAGAGTATGGTGAGGTGACTCTTTTGGTTGAAAGACGAAATCACGTATAATGGCGAGTGAGAGCTAAAAAGATGAAGCGGAGGGATTTATGGCGGAGACACCAAAATATAAACGGATTTTGCTGAAAATTGGGGGAGAAGCCTTGCTGGGTGACCGGGAACACGGCATTTCACCGGAAGCTTGTTTGAATGTAGCCAATGAGATCAAGGCAGTTTTTGACCTGAGAGTACAGATCGGGCTGGTCATCGGCGCCGGTAACTTGTGGCGAGGGGAGCCGGCCAGTAAAAACGGCATTGATCGCGCCACGGCCGATTATATGGGCATGCTGGCCACGGTCATGAATGGGCTGGCGATGCAGGATGCTTTGGAACAAGTAGGAATACCAACCCGAGTCCAGACAGCCATAGAAATGCGGGCGATAGCCGAGCCGTTTATCCGCCGTCGGGCACTGCGCCATATGGAGAAAGGTCGCTTAGTGATCTTGTCAGCGGGAGTGGGCAGTCCCTATTTTACGACTGATTCGGGAGCGGCCTTAAGGGCACTGGAACTGAATTGTGAAGTGCTCTTAAAAGCGACCAAAGTAGATGGAGTTTATGATAAAGATCCGTTAAAGTTTCCGGATGCCCATCGTTTTTCGACGATGAAATTTGTCGATGCGATTAAAGACCCCAATATCAATGTGATGGATACGGCGGCGCTATCTTTATGTATGGACAACCACATCCCGATCTATGTATTTAACTTGGCAGTGCCCGGCAATTTAAAGCGGGCGGTGATGGGGGAAGATATTGGGACGATGGTTAACGATCTAGCTTAGAGTCGGAGTTAATAGCCAGACGTTTAAGTTCCGGTTGGAGATAGATTAAGGGGTTAACGGCTTGATCTTCCTGATAAACCTCGAAGTGTAAATGAGGACCGGTGGACCAACCGGTCAAACCAGTAACGGCGATAGGGTCACCGGCGGCGACTAGATCACCCGGTCTGACCTTAATCCGGTCGACATGGGCGTACATAGTGGTTAAATAGGCTGAGTGCTCGAGGTAAAGGTGCTGGCCATAGCCAAAGGGACTGGACTCAACGGCCACAACTTTACCAGCCCGCATGGCGACGATGGGGCTCCCCAGGGGAGCACGTAAATCTAAGCCTGGATGACCAGAATGAAAGCCTTGAGATAAACCAATTAATTGGCTGGCGGGAACCAGAGAAGTAGTCTGATTAGCCTCTGACGGTAAAACCAGATCAACGGTTAAGACCTCGGGTAACGGTTCACCGACTTCCCAGGCGGTAACGGTCGGTAGGGATTCTGCCAGAGGCAAAGCCCCGGCAATGACAGCAACCATGATAGGAGCACCCAAAAGGGCTTTAAACCGGTCTTTTTCCAGATAAGGGCGCATGACCAGGGAAATGGTAGTGCAGCCAGCGAAACTCCCCCGCCGTCTGAGCTTGATACGGGCAAGGGACTTACGCATGAACTTGGTAGACGCAGTCCTGAGGTTTAAGATACGTCGAATGACAGTTAGAACTCGTTCCATAAGGCGGTGAAGGATCACCGCACAAAAAATCCTGCAGTGCAGGATCAAGGGCGTATAATACCAGATCAGCCTATAATGTCAAGGTGTGGTTGTATCTGGTACCAGACTAGGACAGGGGTGTAGAATAAAAATTAATGAAGCCTCGGTGGAGTTTAGTTTTGGGGATTGGGGTAATAACCGGCCTGATCATGTGGGGTTTATCCAGCCCTAATTTAACCGTTAAAGGAGAATTACCCTATTTTTTGTGGCTGTGGGCGCCAATTTTGGCCTGGGGAGTCTTGATTTTCCTGGCTAGCGCCGACCCCCGCCAGTGGCGCCGAGCTTTAGCCAGCGGAGGCTTAATTGGTCTCTTGACCGGTTACAGCCTGATCATGGCGCCAGGTTTAAGTCGAATAGCCTCGGATCAGTATCTGGATTTAATGATGACGCATTTACCCTTGTTAGCTTGGATTGGCGTGGGGATATACGTTTTGGGAGGGGCGGCTAAAAGCCAAGATCGGTGGGGGTGGTTAATCAAATCACTGGAGGTGGCGGTAGTGACCGGTTTGTTTCTCATGGTTTTGGCTGTTTTTGCCGGGGTGACCCAGATCTTGTTTGGAACCATGGCAATAGTCATTCCGGAGGCGATCCACCGCCTGATGATAACCATGGGCTTGGCCTTGGGCACCATGGTAGCGGTCGGGGTGACTTATAATCCCAGGGAAAAACCAAGCGAACAACTCAAGACGACCGGCTTGCAAGCGTTATTAGCCTTGATCACCAGGCTATTTATTCCCTTGGTCCTGGTAGTTTTGATTATTTATTGCCTGATGATTCCCTTCAATTTTATGGCAGCTATGGAAAAGCGAGAGGTGCTGATCGCTTACAACTTCTTACTCCTGACGGTGATCGGCCTGTTAATCGGAGCCACCCCGGTCAAGTTGACTGATATTCCGCCAAAAATCCAGGTTTACCTCAGGCTGGGGATGACGGCGGTGGCGGTTTTGACCGCTTTAATTACCGTTTATGCCTTGGGAGCGACGGGTTACCGAACCTTCTTGCATGACTGGACCATCAACCGAGCAGCGATCATGGGGTGGAATGTGATTAACGTAGGGGTGTTAATCGCCTTGATCTGGAAGCAATTTAAGGCCGGGAAGACCACTTGGGCCGAGGCCTTAAAGCAAACTTGGGCTAAAGCCATGCCTTGGTGGGGGGGTTGGGTGATCATGCTCATGGTGGTTTTACCTCTGGTTTTTAGATAAAGTTTGTTTTAGGCTTAAAGGATATGGTGCAAGCAGCCATCAACGGTTTGGGGCGGATCGGGCGGACGGCCCTCAGGGTCTTTTTGGAGCGGTCGGACCTACATAACCAACTTGATTTTAAGGTAATCAATACCTCGGGGAGTATGGAGATTGAGGGTTGGGCTAATGCCTTGAAATATGACACGGCCTACCGGAAATTACCTCAGGAACTGAGCGTGGAAAAAGTGAAAGAGGTTAAAGCGGTGACCGAGGCAGATCCGTTAATAGGATATTTTCACCTAGCCGGGCGGAAAATCGCGGTTTTAGCCCAGCGGGATCCGGAAAAAATTCCCTGGAGCCAATATGGGGTAGAAGTGGTGATCGAGGCGACCGGAGTTTTTAGGGACGAAAAGGGGGCCGGCAAGCACATCAAGGCCGGGGCTAAAAAAGTCTTGGTCTCTGCCCCAAGTAAAGGCGGACAGATCGGCACTTATGTCTTGGGAGTCAATGCCTACGACGGCAAATTCCCGATTGCCGACAACGCCTCCTGCACCACCAATTGCATCGCCCCGATCGCGGCGGTAATTCATGAGAAGCTGGGGATTAAAAAAGCGGCGCTAACAACCGTCCATGCTTACACCGACGATCAGAATTTGCAGGACGGCTCGCACCCGGAGGATTTAAGGCGAGCTCGGGCGGCGGCGATGAATTTAGTACCGACCTCAACCGGAGCGGCCAAGGCGGTGACCCAAACAATGCCGGAGTTAAAAGGCTTATTTGACGGCATTGCCATCCGAGCACCGGTGGTGACCGGCTCGATTTCCGATTTAACCTTTGTGGTCAAGAAACCAACGACGGTGGCGGCGGTCAAGCAAATCATTAAAGAGGCTGCCGAGTCAGAGCGGTGGCGGGGCTTAATCGCCTGGACGGAGGAACCGCTGGTGTCCTCGGATATTATCGGCCGCAAAGAGTCGGCAATTGTGGATTTGGAATTTACCCAAGTGATTGATGGCGATCTGGTCAAGATTTTAGCCTGGTACGACAACGAGTGGGGCTACTGCAACCGATTAATCGAGCAGGCTATCTACGTGGGAACGCACTAGGAAAGGTCGATTTACCAGTTTAATTTGAGGCCTGGAAGGGAATTGCACCCTTGCATAAGTGTTTTGCAGACACCCGCGTTTCTTCTTCGCCACCAGGCCAAGTAAGTCAGCCCCTATTATATCATCGAGTAGACGGAGAGGGGCGGTGGCGGTAAGTGGGATTTAAGACTTTTTTACGCAAACGCAGGGACTTAGGCGTGATTTCGAGTAACTCGTCTTTTTCGATAAAATCCAGGGCTTGTTCCAGACTGAAATCCAGGTCGGGAGCGAGTTGGGTGATACCTTGGTGAGATTTGGTGCGGTGGTTGGTGAGATTTTTCTCTTTACAGACGTTGATATCGATGTCTTTATGGGTGTGATTGACGCCGACAATCATGCCCTGGTAAACCTCAGTCCCAGGGACCACAAAAGAGTCGCCGTGATGTTTAAGGGCCCGCAAACCGTATTCGACGGCTTTACCGCTGACCGCGGCGACCAAAGCGCCTTGACGTAATTGCGGTAAGGACTGGCCGACCGGTTCGTAACCGATAATTTGGGAGTTTAAGACGGCGGTACCTTGAGTCAGGGTTAACAGCACCGAGCGCAAACCAATTAAAGCCCGGGTGGGGAGGTGGTAGATAAACTCGGTTTCGGTGGCATTAACCGGCTCCAGATGAACCAGGCCGGCAGAGCGTTTACCCAATTCTTGATTAATGGTGCCCACATGTTCGGTCGGGACCATAATATCGAGTTCTTCAATTGGTTCCTGGGTGACACCAGCGACCACCCGGGTAATGGCTGCCGGTTTACCGACTTCCATTTCGTAGCCTTCCCGGCGCAGGGTTTCTAACAGAACCGAGAGATGTAATTCACCCCGGCCGGAAACGACAAATTGGCCGCTGGCTTTGACTTCAACCCGCAAACCGACATTATTTTTAAGTTCACGCAGCAGACGGGCTTCTAATTGCCGAGAAGTGACAAACTGACCCTCCCGACCGGCAAAGGAAGAAGTATTAGGGCCTAACGTTAAGTGGAGAGTGGGTTCGGCTACCTGAGGGGCGGCTAAAGCCACCGAATCACCAAGGCTACCAATCGTGGAGCCGATGCGAGCCTGGTCAATACCGGCGAGCATGACAATGTCCCCGGCCGAGGCTTGGGAGACCGGCAGCCGGTTAATACCGTGGTTGACCATGATTTGGCTAATGGTAGAGGTTTTCTCACCGTTACTGACCGGAATCACCGTTTGCCCCGGAATGACCGTACCCTGGTGGATTTTACCGACGACGATCTGACCTAAATGGTGGTCATAATCCAGAGCAGAAACTAATAGTTTAAAGGGCTGAGCGGTTTCGGCTTGAGGAGCGGGGATGACTTTAAGAATCAAATCCAACAGCGGTTTAACGGAACCGGATTGAGGCAAGACGGAGGGAGGTTCCGAGACGACAATACCACTTTTACCAATCGCGTATAAAACCGGGAAATTTAAATGTTGGTCAGTTTGGGCCAGTTCCAAAAAGAGGCTGTCGATGCGGTTTAAGGTCCGTTGGATATTGGCGGCCTTTTTATCCAATTTATTGATGACGACAATCATTTGGAGATTAAGTTTAAGGGCATTTTTTAAGACAAAGCGGGTTTGGGGCATGGGGCCTTCTTG
>MHDC01000019.1 GCA_001803415.1 Microgenomates group bacterium RBG_16_45_19
CCGGCTCCACATCTGCATAACGACCGGCATCTCTTTGAGTCATCTCAATTCCCTGTTGAATCATCTGTTTCAAAGAGAAGATTTCTGCCCGCAGGCCCGAAAGAGCCTGAAAAATCAACTCATGCTCGGCGGCAGCGGCAGTTTTACCGGTTACAACCGGTAAATTGCGGTTGACCTGGGACTGTTTCTCAACATAGACCAGCACTTCTGAGGCATCAATCCTGCCGGTCCGGGAAAGGGCCGCGCTGCTCTCCACGAAATTCTTCAACTCCCGGACGTTTCCCGGCCAGTGATAACGCAGAATCGCCTCCATCGCAGAATCGCTGATACTTATTGAACGATCAGGCTGTTTTTCCTTCAAATAATTCAAGAATTCATATACCAGAATAGGAATATCTTTGGTTCTCTTTCTTAATGGAGGCACATCAATCTTCACCACTGCCAGCCGGTAATATAAGTCCCGCCGAAAATGCCCTTCCTCCACAGCTTGTATCAAGTCTCGATTAGTGGCCGCGGCCACTCTGGCATCCACCTGAATTCTATCCGTACTCCCCACCCGCATAACCTCTTTTTCTTCCAGGACGCGGAGCAGTTTGACCTGAGTGGAAGGTTTCAATTCTCCAATTTCGTCCAAGAATATCGTCCCTCCTCCGGCAGCTTCGAAAACTCCTTTCTTTCTGGCAATCGCCCCTGTGAACGCGCCTCGCTCATGTCCAAAGAGCTCGGATTCCAACACTCCTTCGGCAAAGGCAGCGCAGTTGACTGCTAGGAACGGTTTCTCCTTTCTTGGAGAATTAGTGTGTATGGCTCGGGAGATTAGTTCCTTCCCAGTCCCACTTTCACCGGTGATTAGAACGGTTATATCAGTAGGAGCAATCTGCAGAACCTGCTCGGCAATGCTTTTCAGTTCCTGCGACTTTCCTACCAGCCCACAGGCCTTGAGATTCTGCTTAGCTTGCCACAGATTCTTGACTTTGAAGGCTAATTCTTCGGCATTGAACGGGATTTCCACAATTTCATCCGCCCCGTAGGAGAGGATTTCGTCGTAAGTATAATTGGACAGATTTTCGACTGCCGCGACGATGTCGGAGAGGGGAGATTTTTCCAAAATCTTTCGGATCAATTTAGCAACCTGCAAATCTTTTAAGCGGGAGTCAATGATAACAGAATCAGCGATTGCCTCTTTGAGAATCTTTAACCCCTGCTGCGCTTCAGATGCGGCAAACAATTCGGCATTAAAAGATGCCAGGGAGGTTTTGGACTGACTTATGAATTCAGGGCTGGAAGAAATTACAAGCAACTTCATTGACTTACTCTCTATCTTCCTTTTTTCTTTTTTCCTTTCTCTCCCGTCCCCTCCTCTACCAGCGCAAAATCAATCTGGTTCGCCGTCGTATCCACCTTTACCAGCCTCACCATCACCTTATCCCCCAAACGAAACTTTTTCTTACTCCTTTTCCCCACCGCCTGATAATTCTTCTCATCAAAATAGAAATAGTCTTCCATGCTGGCATATCTCACCAGCCCATCTGCCAGAGATTTCTCCAGCCTGACAAAGAACCCGAAATTCATCACCCCGGAAACCATTCCCGGGAAAACTTCTCCCACTTTATCCTTCAAAAATTCCACCTGCTTAACTTTCAGAGCCTCCCTTTCCGCCTCATCCGCCACTCTTTCTCTGTCCGAGGCAATCTGGCAGATTTTGGGAAGCCTCTCTACCAGATCCTTGTGCCTTTTGACCGGATACTTTCCCTGCTCCAATTCTTTAAGCAGTCGGTGGACGATTAAATCAGGATACCGTCTGATTGGAGAAGTAAAGTGTGTGTAATGAGTAAACGCCAGTCCAAAATGTCCGATATTCTCAGTCTGGTAGACTGCTTTCTTCAGGGAACGGAGTAGTATTTCATCAATCAACTCCTCTTCCGGCGTCCCTTTAATTTTTTTTAAGAAAGCTTGCAGTCTCTTGGGGGTGATCGGATGCCCTAAGCTGGCTTTATAACCCAGCCTGTCCACCATTTCCCTGAACTGCTGCATTTTCTCGTCATCAGGCTTATCATGCACCCGATAGACAAAAGGGACCGACATCCGGCTGACATGCAGAGCCACGGTCTGATTGGCCAAAAGCATGAACTCTTCGATTAGACGGTGTGACTCTAATCTGGCTACTTCAAAGATGTCCAAAATGTGCCCCTCTTTATCGTAGACCACCTTTGCTTCCGGCAGGTCGAAATCCAGACTCCCCTCTTTTTCTCTATTCTTGAGCAATAACTTGCTCAGAGACAACATCCGGCTCAAGTGGCTTTCCAGCCCGCGAACTCCGTCCGAAGATTCGCCGGAATCGAAATACCTTTGCACTTCCTCGTAATTCAACTTGGCTTTACTGCGAATGACCGTCTCTTTAATTTCATATTTGACGGTCCTACCCTGTGGATCTAGCTCTAATATGCAGCTATATGTCAAACGGTCCTCGTTGGGTCTCAGACTGCAAATTTGATTGGAGAGCTTTTCCGGCAGCATGGGAATCACCCGGTCCGGCAAATAGACGCTGGTACCTCTGACTAGAGCTTCTTTATCAACGGGAGAATTTTCACGGACATAATGGGAGACATCCGCAATGTGCACACCCAGGAGGAAGTTGCCGTTCGGCAATATATCTAAGCTGACCGCATCATCATGGTCCTTGGCATCAACCGGGTCGATGGTGAAGCAGAATTTCTGGCGTAGATCTAATCTTCGGGCAATTTCTGTTTTCGGAATCGCTGCTGGAATCTCCTCCGCTTCGTTTTCAACTTCTTTCGGAAATTCTAACGGCAGGGCAAATTCCCTAATGACCGAGAGGACATCCACTCCTTTTTCCCCCGGATAGCCGAGTACCTCTACAATCTTCCCCTCAGGATTTTCCGGCGGACTTCTCCATTCGGTAATCTCAATCAAAACCTTCTGCCCCGATTTCGCCTCCCCGACTTGGTTGGCAGGAATGTAGATATTGGAGGGGAGCTTGGGATCATCAGGGACCACCAAGTACGAGAATCTCTCTTCCTGCAATTTTCCAACCAGACGTGACACTCCCCTTTCCAGTACCTTGGTGATAATCCCCTCCGGGCTTTTCCCTTTTCGAAGGGAGACCACTCTGACCAATACCTTGTCCCCATTAACCGCACCCCCCATCCCTCTGGGACTGATGTAAATCTCCTCTTTCCCCCTTTCTACAGCCACGAAGCCGAAACCTCCCTTGGCCACGGACAGAGTCCCGCTCACCTGGGCCGTTTCTTTCGGAATCCCCAGCCGTCCCCCTCTAAGTTTGGCAATCGCCCCCTCGGACAACATCTCTCCGATTAACTTGCGGAACTCCGGGTAGTCGGCATTGTTGACCGAGAGCCTTTTGGCCAACTGCCTTCGCTTAATAGGTTGATAATTTGGCTTTCTGATGAATTCCAGAATGTCCTGTTGGGTTACCTTCATTAGCCCAAACAAAATACTCTGAATCCAATGAGAGTCAAACAAAAAACCCCGATTTTGTCGGGGTTCTCTGTCAAAATGGCAGAAACAGTCTTGTTTAATAACTTAGCAGGCCATTCTCCGGAAGTGAGGTCTGTGTTTCATTTTCCACCTGTGAAGCTGAAACTGACTGTGTCTTGATTCCCTGATTTTATCCAGCTGCTCGTCACTCAGAATCTCTCTCATGGCCAGCTTTTTCTCTAAGTGCACCTTCTTCATCTCCCCCTGAATCCTGGAAATCTCGTCCAGTTTGCCGAACAGGGCCTCTTTGTCAGGATTTCTCTCTGCCATCATTCTCTTCATCTCCAGCTTGACGGTCTTAAGATCGGCCTTCATCTGAATCAGCTCTTTGGCAGTGTTAAAGTTCAGCTCCCTCAATTGTTCCGCCTGCTGGTCGGACAGATTCAGCTTCTGCTTGAATTTGACCCTATCCTTGACCGGATTTCCGAGTCCCACCGCTGCCATTAGCGAGACTAATCCCACGGTTAATAATAGTGCTTTTACCCTCATTTCTACCTTCCTTTCTTTTCTTGCATCTGTCGCCATCTTTCCATCTGCTGCTCCATCATCATCTCTCTTAATCGCTTTTCGAATCTGTCCTGGAACAGAATTAACTTACCCAATTGGGGTACCGTCAGAATCGATTCCGCCCGTCGGAAAAAGTCTTCCCTGACGGCCATTCCCTCTCTTCCCAACGCCTTGATCTGACCAATCAACCCTGAAACCTTTCTCTCTTCCCCTTCGGAAAGAGCCTGCTCCAATTCGTCCAGAAGCCTTAGTCTCTCCATCTGCGATCGCTCTTCCTGCTTTTGCATCTGCCGTAATGCCGGTAAAAACCTGTCGGTTTGCTCATCCGACAGGTCCAGCACCTCCAGCATCTTCCAGACCGCCAGATCCTGCATCCTCTCTTTTCTCTTTTCCGGCATTTCTTTCCCCATCTGAGCCCAAACTGAGACAGAGCCTAATAAGAGCAGCCAAGTCAGAGAACATTTAATTATTCTCATATTCATCTCCTTAAAACTTAAGATTCTTTACTTTTTCTTCCAGAGAATTAAACTCCTCATCACTTAATTCCGCCAGTAGAATCGACAAATCCTCATTCTGCCAGTATTCCTTTTCCACCGCCTGGTCTAAATCCTTTACCGCTTCTTCTGCTTCTGCTGCAAACTCTGACAGGTTCGTCGCACCCCCCAGCCAGACTATAGTTCCTTCCGGCCCTGACATTCTCTTAGCCAGATTCTGCTGATCAACTTTAAATAGGCTGACTGCCATGAAAATTGCTGCCGCCGTGGCCATCGGAACCAGAACCCAGCTTGGTTTGAAGCCTTTTGCTCTTTTCTTCTGACTTTCAATCCGTTCTCTAACTTGAGCCGGGAAACTTGACCAGAAGGTCGGTGACAATTCTACGTTCTGCTCCTCCTTCAGGGCTTCCAACAGATTTTCCATCTTTTTGAGCTCGAACTGACAAGTGGGGCATTCGGATAGATGCCCGGCCAAATCCTTCTCCTCTTCCTGGGACAGCTCTTTCTTCAAAAAGTCTATCAATTTTACCTGGTACTGGTCACACTTTCTCATGAACTCACCTCAAATGCGACAATTTTTTCTGCAGTTTCTTCACTGCCTGAAAGTAGTTGGCTTTCAGCGCCCCCTCTGTCCGACCTGTCATTTTGGCGATTTCCTGATAGGGTAGCTCTTCATAATGACGCAGGACAAAGACCGCTCTCTGTTTAGGGGGCAGGCTTAGAATTGCGTTGTCAATCGTTTTATTCATCTGGTCCTGTCTCATTTCTTGAATCGGATTACCCCACGCAGCCGTCGGCTCCTTGACTTCAAAAAGTGACACTAAGTTCTTCCATCTCTTGCTATTGGAATAATTAATGGCCGAATTCAGTGCAATCTGATAAAGCCAGGTAGAAAAACTTGATTGACCTTTGAAGTTTTTCAAGCCCTGATAGGCTTTTACAAACACTTCTTGGGTCAAGTCTTTGGCATCCTCTATGTTGCGGATCATCTTGTAAGCCAGGTTGAACATTTTATGTTGATGTCTTGATACCAGCCGGTTAAAGGCGCTCTCGTCTCCGTTCTGAAACCTCTGAACCAGTTCAAGGTCCTGGTCGGCCATATCATTTTTCTACAGGTTTTGACAGCTTTTGAGCCGAATGGTTTAATGATTTTTAACTTATTGTGGGACAGACGCTAAGGAGTTCACAGTTTTATCCTCTTCCACTCCCCTTTTTTGTATTTACGCACGAAGAAGGCGCTGGAAACAACTATGGAAACCAGCATGGCATACCAGACCCCATCGGACTGGAGACCAAGAACCAGCCCTAAAAACACTGCAAGCGGCACCCGAAGACCCCACAGGGTGATGGCCGAAATATAAAGAGGAGACGCGGCATCCCCGGCCCCCCTCAGGGCGCCGGATAGAATCATGTTCACGGCCATAATTGGCTGAGCGATTCCGTTTATGATAAGATAATTGGCTCCAATCTTAATTACGGTCTGGTCGGAAGTGAAAAACCCCACAATCTGGCGAGAAAAGACTACCAGAAAAATCCCCAAAACCGCCATTACTACTGCGGCGAATCTGACCGCGGTCCAGCCGCTCTGTTCTGCCCTCTCCGGCTTGCCGGCACCCAGATTTTGACCGATCAGACTAGTGGCTGCCCCCATGAAAGCCAAGCCCGGCATAAAGGAAATTGCCTCAGTCTGCAGTCCGATGGTGTAGGCCGAAATAGCCCGGGTGCCGTAGATGGTGTGGGACAGAATTTTGTTCAGAACCGCAATTTGCAGCCTGCGACTCACGCCATCCAGCGCAACCGGAAATCCTATACTCAGTATCTTGTAAGCATACTCCCTATCAAACCGGCAGAGGTTCTTCAAGGGGAGACATTTGAACCCCCAGGAGGAAATCAGCCCCACACCCCAGACAAGACCAATTGCTCGAGAGATCACAGAAGCAAGTGCTGCTCCGTTGGTTCTCATTTCCGGGAAAGGACCAATTCCGAAAATCAGCAAATAGTTGCCGATGATGTTCAAGAGATTTATGCTGGCCAAAATTTGTAAGTTGGCCTTGGTCCTGCCCAAGCCGAGTAGGATAGCCGAGACCGCCAGATTGCCGGTTAAAAACATTGACCCCAGGCTCATTATTTCCAAATAACCTTTCCCGATTGGGACAACCTGTTGATCTCCCCCCATGATTCTGATGGTTTGTTCGGACAGCAGCACTCCCAGAACCGAGATTAGCAGCGCAATCACAAAAGCTATCAGATATGACTGTCGAATTACATTGGCTACCTTTTCTCGCGAACCCTCCCCGGTATAGCGGGCTACCAGGGCCGTAGTTCCGGTGCTGATTCCCATCATCAGCATCAGAACCACCATCAAAGCGGCAGTGGCCAAGCCTACCGCCGCGATGTTCTCCTGCCCCAGAACCCCTACCATCTTTACATCCACCAAGGAAACCAAAGTCTGCAGGAAATAGGTTGAGACCATCGGCCAGGAAACCGACCAGACCGTCTTCAAAATGCTCCCCTGGGTCAGATTGGTCTTGAATTCCTGCATAAAATAAAAAAGACAAATCTATTTTACATGATTTGTCTTTACAATGCTAATGAAATTTACTGCTTAGTCCCGCTTGCTCTTCATCAAGACCTTGGTGTAATTCCCCATGTTCTCCAGCACCTTGCCGGTTCCCCTTACCACGCAGGTCAAGGGGTCATCGGCCAGGTTAACCGGCAGGCTGGTCTCTTCCCTTAAACGGCCATCCAGACCTTTGAGCATTGCCCCTCCTCCGGTCATAATAATTCCCTTGTCCAAAATATCAGAGGCTAACTCTGGAGGGGTTCTCTCTAAGGCCTGGCGGACAGCCTCCACAATCTGGTCGACCGTTTCAGTAAGTGCCTCCCGGATCTGGGCCGAGCTGATTTTGACCGTCCGGGGAGCGCCGGCTACCAAGTCTCTTCCCTTTATATCCATGGCCTCCTCTTTTTCCAGCGGGAAAGCTGAGCCGATCTTCATCTTTATTTCTTCGGCGGTTCTTTCGCCGATCAGGAGATTGTAATTTTTCCTCATGTAGGCCACAATGGATTCGTCCATTTCATCTCCTGCTATGCGGATAGAGATGTTATTGACAATTCCAGAGAGCGCTATGACTGCTATTTCGGAAGTTCCTCCGCCTATGTCTATGACCATGCTGCCGGAAGGCTGGTCCACCGGAATGCCAACTCCGATGGCCGCCGCCATGGGTTCTTGAATTAAAAACACCTCTCTGGCGCCGGCACTCTCAGCCGAATCTCTGACTGCTCTTTTTTCTACCTCGGTGATGCCTGAAGGGACCGAGATGACAATACGCGGCTTCATCAGGTAGCGATGCTTTACCACTCTGCGAATAAAATCAGATAAGAGCTTTTCCGTAATTTCAAAGTCGGCTATAACTCCATCTTTCATGGGGCGGATGGCTCTGATTTCTCCAGGAGTCCTTCCTATCATCTCTTTGGCCGCCTTGCCGATGGCCAACACTTTGCCGGTGGCAACTTCAATGGCAACTACCGACGGTTCGTTGAGGACAATCCCCTCTCCCCGGACAAAAACTAAGGTATTGGCAGTTCCCAAATCTATCCCGATGTCACTTCTGATGAAGTCTAACCAGCCCATTCTATTCCTTTTTTTCTCCTTGCTCACCTAAGTAAATGTATCGGTCAATCAACTTAACATAAGAGCTCCACTTTTTCCCCGGCTCCTGCTCGCTTTCAATAATTCTCATAAAGGCTCCCACCTTGGCATCCATCTCATCCGCATTGTGAAGCACGATGGCCTCTAAAGTCTGGGGTACCACCGGCGAGCCCATCTGCAATTCCCCCTGATGGGACAGGATCAAATGCCTTAACTTCATAGCTAATACTTCGGGAAATTCCGGCATTTGTTTAATCTTGTCTGAGACGATTCTGTCCCCTTCCACGATATGGCCTATCAATCTGCCTTCATCAGAGTAGTCTATGAAGCTTCCCACCTGGTACTGGCTGATTTTGCCGATGTCGTGTAAAAGCGCGGCCGTAATCAGCAGGTCTCGATCTAAGGTCGGATACAGTTCGCACGCTTTCTTACAAATCTCAACAATTTTTAGGGTGTGTTCCAAAAGCCCCCCTACGTAATTGTGATGCCAGAGTTTCCCGCCCGGAGCTATGGTCAGCCCTTTTACAATCTGTTGATCTTCGAGGATTTTCTGTAGAAGCTGCTTCAGATTTGAGTCTCTTATGCCGGCGGCTTCGTTTTTATAAATTTCCAAAAGATTCTCAGGCGGGGTCTTGGAATGGGGCAGAAAGTCGGTCAATTCCACCTGCTCCGGCTTGACTCTGGTAAAGGAATCCAGGCGGATTTGCACATCATTACGGTAGCTGGTGGTAAAACCCCGCACCTGCAGAAATTCCCCTTCCTCTACCGAGCGGTAGACGTTGACCGCGTCATTCCAGACCACCGCGTTTACCCTTCCGGTTTTATCCCCTAGCTCCAATTTGAGAAAATTTCCTCCCTCGTAGTCTCTCAATTCCTTTTTACGCAGCACAAACAGGTCATTAATCTCCATTCCGGGCTTCAGATCTCTGACCCAGCTCTTTTTCATTAGAAATTGTCATCTTAAAGTTGGCTAAAATAGGGGCTGCTATTGCTTAAAGTCAAGCATAAAAAATTTCCCTCCCCTATAAGGAGAGGATTGGGGAAAGGTTGGGTTGCCTTCTGGTAGTATTTGAAAAGTCAGACTCCTAAATCCAGCTTCAGCACTTTATCAATTTCTTCGACCTCAATGATAAAATACCCCTTGGGCTGATCCGGATTAGCGGTTCCGTAGATGTAATCTACGTTTATCCCCGCTTCGGCAATCTTCTTAGCAATTTGAGCAATCTGGCCAGGCTTGTTAGTCAGCTCAAAGGCCAGAACTTCATCTGTAGAGTGGGGAATTTTATTCTGTTCGAGAATTGAGATGGCTTTCTGAGTATTGTCCACAATCATCTTGGGACCCGACCCGGTCGCCATGATGGCCTGGATGTTAATGCCTGCCCGAAACAACAAGTGACTCAACTGAGCCAAAGATCCCGGACGATTCCGCAGGGTTACATAGAGCTGCGTAACTTTCTGCATATTGACTCCTTAAAGGGTGTAAGTTGTAGTTAGGCATGTTTAATAGTGCCTCACCGGTGTTAGCCTCAAGGTCAAGAGCCTTATTACTCCTGAGCCTTCCAAGAAAATTCCTGCGCCACTCGGATCCAAAGGCTTGTGATGACCGTGCACTATCACCTTGTCATTAATCAATCCTTTGTAGTGGCTTCCGGTCGCAGAAACCGCGACCTTAGTTGCTCTGCTAGACGAAGTTAGGGAGCCTTGGTCAAGGACTTTGCGCACTCCCTGCTCTGATACTGCCAAAGCTACTTGACCATTCTGATTAACTTCCAAAATTTGGAAGGTAGAGATATCCTCAACATGGTGTGCCAGGCCAAATATACCTTCAAACCGAGAGAGATCCATTTGAACTTCCAGGATTAAATCCCCAAAAGAGCCGGGAAGAAGCAAGAGTGAGCGGCCGGATACCTTCAGACCCAGCCCGCTATCGTTTGAAGATTCTGCTGCGATAACTTTCACCGCTTGCGCGGATACCCCTGGGGCCGGTCTAAGTACTGCGCCCAAGGCAGAAACCTCATCCGGCCGGGGCTGCCAGGAGATGGTCCCATCCTGGCTGGTGACATATGTCGGCGCCCCGTTTTCGGCTGATTCTTTAGTTTCTTCGGTTTTATTACTTGGAAGATTGGCAGCGCTTGCCAGGGACGTCACGGCCACTCCCCTCTGATAAACGAGGGCACCACCCCGGTCGGCAGTTTGGAAAAGCACCCACTGCCCGAAGATTGCGACCAAAATAATCAGCAGCTTGAGGGGCAATAAGTAGTTGAGGGTTCGATTTCTCGCTAACCAAGCCAAGCCCAGTCTGGCTAAGGCCAGAACGCTAAACAGCAGAAGGGTCCTCAATCCCCAATCTGCATGCTCACTTACTAGCGCTTGAGTAGCCGCCGGCAAGGCTCCCAGAGAATCTTCAGCCTGGTTGCCGGATAGATACGCTAAACCAGCCCCTGTTGCTCCAATCAAATAAGCCAAACCGCAGTGCGGTCTAACCAGGCTACTCTGCCGAAGATAACAGATGATATGTCTATGAGTACGGCCATGGTTAAGAAAGCGACTGGGTAATGAATCACCGCGGGATGCAAATTCGGGAGAGAGGTATATGATTTGATAAGTTCAAGCATTTGAGTCTTCTCCTTGCCTGAGTATATATAACCTGCTGGCCAGACTTAACAATACCCACCTTTATGCCCGCTTTTCCCTTAATGTTTATGTCCGTCTTTCTCATCTGTACCCTTTTCCAGGTATTTCCCCTCTTTTACCATTCCGGTCATTTTCCCGCATCTCAACATCTGCGAGCCATAAAAGGGATTGGCGATTTTTTCCTCTGCCTGGAACCAAGTCTGGTCCGCCATGGGGCAGTAGAAGCTGTAAGCCGGATCAGAATAGCCATTAGCTTTCACGAAATCTGTCACTGCCGCAGACAAAGCCTTGTAGCTCTCCCGGCTCGATTTCAGGTCTTTGGAGACAAACTTTTCAGCGGAAGTTTGAATCTGTTTGACCTTCGCCAAGGATTCCTTTCTCTCTGAAGAGTTCGGTTTCTCGTCTTTTAGAATTCGAGAAGAGGCCTCAGCCATATTCTCAGCGTTCTTATCTACACCCTTGAAATTATCCTGTGCCAGAGTATTGCCAATTGCAAAATAGTTCTCCATTATTACCTGAACCGCGCCGGACTTCTTTTCTTCACTCGCCAAGGCCAAAACTACGTTCACCACCAGCACAATGAATAATACTGCACCAATTATGGTGAATATGATTTTATTTGACCTTTTCATTTCTTTCTCCTGTCATTTAAGTTTTGAGGATTATTGTTTACTCTTTGTTTAAGTTCTCTGAGAATTCAGTTGCCTTTCCTTCCGGCAATTTCTTGCCCCGCCAGAGATAGAAAATCACCGGATAGACCAGAAGCTCCAACAGAAAGGAGGTCACCAGGCCTCCGAAATAGGGGGCCGCAATCCTTTTAGCCACATCCGAGCCGATACCAGTAGCCCACATAACCGGTAAAAGTGCCACCATATCGGTCCCCACCGTCATCAATTTCGGCCTGATTCTCTTCACTGCCCCATGGTGAATGGCTTCTCTTAAGTCTCCTTTAGTATTCATGGCACTGCCCTTGAGACGGTCGCCGTAGGCTAAATCCAGATAGAGCAGCATCACCACTCCGGTTTCCGCATCCACGCCCGCCAAGGCGATCATCCCCACCCAGATGGCTACACTGGTGTTGTAACCTAAGATGTAGAGAAACCAAAAGGCCCCTATCAGGGAGAATGGGACGGCCAGAAACACAATCATGGTCTTGGTCAAGGACTTGGTATTGTGGTAGAGGATGAAAAAGATTATCAGAATGGTCAGGGGGATG
>MHDC01000020.1 GCA_001803415.1 Microgenomates group bacterium RBG_16_45_19
TATCGCTCTGCCAGGCCAGCCCGTGGACCGTAATGACAATTTTTTTCCGCAGGAACTTGGGCAGAATTGACAGAGTAGCCGGGCCCAGACCGTGATAGTGCAGAAGATCATATTCTCGGGCTAAGGAGTGCAAAGTACCCAGCAGAGTATGGGAGAAGGCATCAAGGTGTTTTGTGGGAAGGGAGGGTAACAAATTGACCTGCAGGCCGTTGGGTGAAATCAGGTAGGAGGGACGCACCCTCCTTTCAAACGCTTCTCTTAAATAATAGGGGCGGGTGAATACCGTAACCTTATGCCCCCGGTCTGCCAGGCGAGTAGAGATTTCTTCGACATGTTTTTCCACCCCCCCAAAGGTGGCTGGAATCCCCTTCTGTCCCAGCATGGCTATTCTTAAAATTCTTTTCACTGTCCCACCCTCTCTTGCAGTATTTGAATGAACCTATACTTCCACCTCTGTTAACTCTTCCTTTACCTTGTTCGACTCTGGCAGACGGTTGTAGTCCGGCCGAGGTTCTGCTGTGGTCGGCCTCAGCACGGTCTCCTCCTTGCCGGTCCACTTCTTTATCTGGTAAAGCAGCTTATTTTTGGTCACCCAGGCCAAAGGCTTGCTTGGGTTTTTTCTCAGAATGGGGATGACCGTGCAGATCATCCAACACTGGTTGCACTTGGAGCAGAGCTCTCTGGTCTTCTGGTGGCGGGCAAATATTTGTTCGATGGTTTCCTGGCGGATGTTGCCCATCTTTATATTCAGAATGTTGCAGGGGTAGACGTCTCCATTGGATTGCAGGAAAAAGAAGTTGTCGGCGGCGGTGCAGGAGATCGGCCTGGGCTTTTTGTCCAGATAATCCAGAAGAGTATCCACAAAATATCCGCGGGCCCAGTCCTTGGGCTTGGCCGAATTCAAAAAAGAGTCCCGGATCTTTTGCAGCTGGGGTTTTACCACCGGCACTTCCGCTTCAATCTCGGAGTGGTTGCCGAAATAAATGTCCGAATTGTGCACCACTGTGCAGGTGAATTGGACCCCCAGTCGGTCGGCCAGTTGTTTAATCTCGTACAGCCGGTGCTGATTGAGTTTGGAGGCTGTGGCCCCGATCCCTAAATCCTTGACTCCGGCGGTCTTTAAGATTTGAATTGTCTCTAGAACTTTGTTGTAACCATCCTTGATGCGCCGGACTTCGTCATGCAGGGATCCGACCCCGTCCAGCGAAACTCGGATAGCAACCTTAGGCATTCTCTCAATCATCTTTTCCACCACCCTAGGCTGGAAGCCGTTAGTGGAGATGATGATTCTGGCCTCCGGGCAGGTTTCTCTGACTACCCACAGAAGCTCTGGCAAGTCTTTGCGCATGAAGGCCTCCCCCCCGGTTATGTTGATGTGCTTGAGGGTGGAGGGAAGACGGCGATACTCCTCCGGCTGCATGTAGTTTTTGTCTTTGTGCTGCCAGATGTCGCACATCACGCAGCGGGCATTGCAGGCGTCCAACACGGCGATAGTGGCGTCAGTTATCATACCTGCTCCTGTCTAAAAGCTTTTGATACAAACCCAGTAACCGGGGATAGTATTTCTCTGTCGAGTATTTCTCTTCCACCAATTTTCTGGCATTCTTACCATACTCCCTGACCTTGTGGGGATCTTGGTACAGTCTTTTAAGTTTATCGACCAGGTCCCTGACAGATCTTGTCTCGAATAACAGGCCGGTAGAATTATTTCTTACCAGCTCCGGCACACTACCGAGATTTGTTGCTATTACCGGCTTGCCCAGGGCAAAACTTTCCAGAATGACCATGGGACAGTTGTGGTACACAGTACTGGGGAATACCATGAAATAGCTTTCAGACATTGATTGCCTGAGCTGCAATGGAGCAAGTTGTCCTACAAAACGCACATTCTTAAGTTGCTTTTCTTCAACAAACTTTCTGGCTTTTTCTTCTTCTTCGCCAGTCCCTGCAATTCTAATTTCAATCTGCGGTAGTTGTGAAGCGGCTTCCAAGAGAGCAAAGACGCCGTATCTTTGATTCAGCCGACCGGCAAAAAGGACATAGCCTTTCTTCTTATAGTCAGGAATGTAATCCCAGACATCCAGACAGTTGGGAAGCGAGAATACTTTCTTTTCCGGCAAACCGTATTCGATAAACTTTTTCTGGGAGAAACGGCTCAGGGCGATAAACTGATTAACATTCTCCAAATAAGTCCCCAGCCAGCGGTGGTAATATCCTTCCAGGGCACAGACCAAACTTTTCAGGCGGGAATCCTGGATGCAGCGGTGCTGAACTGCTCGGTAAAACCTCCTCCCGGCGCATTCTTCGCAGTTGTGTCCATCCCGGTAGAAACTGTAGCTGGGACAGAGCAGTTTGAAATCGTGTAGAGTCATCACCACTGGAATTTTTCTCCTGTTCAAGGCGCCCAGAATAGAAGGAGATATCTGATGATAGATATTGTGCAGATGGGCAATGTTCGGCTTAGTTTCATCTAAGAGTCTTTCAATCTTTTGCTTTGCTTCGGCAGAGTAAATCATCTTGAGTGCAATCCGGGCATTCTTCACCGGAGAACCGTTTATCTGGTGATAATCGACATTGGAGACGAAGTGTCGACTGTATTCGGTTTCAAGATTTCGTTCATCCTGCATTGCGAAGGGTATTACTTCGTGCCCCAGAGACTGTAGATGCTTCATCTGCTGAAACATCACCGTCTCAGGGCCCCCTCTTGGGTAGAAGAATTTGTTAACGATTAATATTTTCATGCTCTTTCAGTGTATGCTGTGAGGTACACCCCCATCAGCCTTCTTTTTTCAGGACTTAACCATTGTGAGAATCGAACTGCGCTTAGAGCCCAAATGAATCTGAACAGCATCAGAATTTTAAGAGGATTGACTCCAGAAGGCGCCATGGCCTCCACGGCACGTTGGGTGCTTCTTAGTTTACAGCAAACCGGAATACCGAAGGTCTTAGAGACCAGCCTTTTAGTTCTGAAGCCGCTTTGGGACAACAGTCTATTCAGCGTAGCCGCTGTGAAAAAATAAAGGTGGCGAGGCACATCCAGCTCGAACCAGTGCTGTTGATACAATCTGGCTTCAAAGGAGCCGAGGTTGGGAACTCCGACAATAAGTCGACCTCGGCGTTTAAGTATTCTCTGACACTCCTTGAGACAGCGGCCTGGAGAATGGAGGTGCTCCAGAACTTGACTTATGGTTATGGCGTCGAAGTATCCAGGTGGGAATTTGGCCTGTTGTAGCTCCCCGTTAAACACCTCTAATCCATTTCTCTGAGCCACCTGACAGGCAGCTTTGGAAATCTCCACCCCATGAGTTTCCCAGCCGTGTTTCTGCATCCACTTCAGGAAAAATCCGTTGCCGCAGCCCACGTCCAAAATTCTGCCTCCCTTTTGATAAGGAACCTGAACCATCAAACTTCTTTTGAACCAGGACCAGACAATTCTTCTTAACCACGTCAGATTTTGGGCATAGCCCGGCTGACATTCCAGAATGAAGCTTTTGACTTTCTGTCTGAAGTTGTTCCAATCTTCGCTGTCGAGGTCTTGATAAGCGTAATAGTTTTCTTCGGGATAGTATCTGCCAATCCTGTCTCTGGTAGGACGAGGATTCAGGTACACTAACCCGCAATTGTGGCACTCCACCAGATTGAAAGGCTCGTTGAACTCACTATTCCTGGCCGTAAATTTCAGCCGCGAGTCAGAACTACCGCACAGATCGCATACGACGGTTTCCAGCTTAGATTTAGAACCTAGATTTTTGACCGCAGCTAAGCTCATCGAACAACCCCTGCGATTCTGGACTGGGGTAATTCTCTAAATGCCGTGGCCGACGGTCTGTTCTTAAAGACTACGATCAGTTCGTGGGCCCAGCTTTTTCGTATTCGGCGAATAAGACGTTCTAAGTAATAAATCACCCGGTTAGTGGGATTTCCTACTTCGTAGTAGGTATCACTTTCTTCCAGGTCATATCTGTGACATAGTTCTAAAAGGGTTTGCCGGCTATACCAACAGATATGAGTTGGATTGCAGGGTATATTTCCCTTAGCGAAGATGTAAGGCACCCACATCGCCGATTCACAATTCGGAGTAGTAATTATAAGCAGACCATCTTCTACCAAATGCTTTTTGGCATTTTGCAAAAGCAAGCCAGGATTATTTACATGCTCTATGAGCTCACCGCAGACCACCACCTCGAAGCGCCTTTGCAGGTCAAAATTTTCCACGTCACCAAGTAAGATGTTATATCCCTTCCGATTTAATTGGCTGACCTCTTCCGGAGCATTGTCCAAGCCAACCACTTCCTTTGCGACTTCTTTTATACCGCGGTGGATCCAATCCAAAAAGTTCTGCTCTGCCTCAGCAGAATGCTCTACACAGCCTAAATCCAGAACTGTCTTCCCTCGACAGTAATCCCGAATAATCTGATAGCGCCGGCTGTACTTAAGAATTCTCCCTTTGTTCAATTGCACTCCATTAGTTGTCACAGTCTACCTCACTTTTGCTTGACTGTATCTTCACTACTCCCGGGCAAGACACAGTGGTTTTCTTTTCTGACTGATACCCAAGTAACTCCATGCAGCTCCCAAATATTCCTTCCGCCATATTTTTCTCGTTGAATTTTTCTTCAATCGACTTTCTGGCTTCCATTCCAATTGTCTTTCTCTCTTGCGGGTGGGTAAGCCAGTACTCCATCTTGTCCCTCATTTCCAGATAATCGTAGGGTCTGACCAGAATCGCGTTCTTCCCATCCTGAACGTAGTCGGCGATACCGGGAACATTGGAGACGATTACCGCTTTTCCCATGGCCATAGCTTGCAAGAGGGTCATCTGCCCGAAAGAGTAAAGCTGATAAGGAAGTGGCAGCGCCACCAAACTGGCTCTGGCTATGATTTCCTTCAACTGATTGATGGGGACATACGGGAGACACTCTATTTTCTGGGCTTGAGCGGATTCCGGCAAATCCACTTTGCCGGTTCCCCCTACCAACTTCAGATTTGTCTGAAGCCTCAAGCTGGAATAGGCTGCTAGGAGTGTCTCCCAGTCCCGCTTTAAATACCCCACACAAAGG
>MHDC01000021.1 GCA_001803415.1 Microgenomates group bacterium RBG_16_45_19
CGTCTTGCCATGATCCACATGCCCTATCGTCCCTATGTTCACATGCGGCTTCTTTCGCTCAAACTTAGGCTTGGACATCAGAGGACCTCCTTCTTGTCTAAGTTATATTTCTCTCTGGAGCCCACGATCGGGATTGAACCGATGACCTCTTCCTTACCAAGGAAGCGCTCCACCCCTGAGCTACGTGGGCCCACTTTTTCGTCACTCGTATAGCGACGCGCTTAATCTTTTTTGACGGACTAAGGCTCTTTTTTCCTTACTTGGAGCGGGAAACGGGATTCGAACCCGCGACCCTCAGCTTGGAAGGCTGACGCTCTAGCCAACTGAGCTATTCCCGCCCTCCATTCCTTATCAGGATGGTGGAGAGGGGAGGATTCGAACCTCCGAAGGCTACGCCAACAGATTTACAGTCTGCCCCCTTTGGCCGCTCGGGAACCTCTCCTTATATTTGTCCTTTGGACAAAAAATGGAGCTGGTGATGGGACTTGAACCCGCAACCTGCTGATTACAAATCAGCTGCTCTACCAGTTGAGCTACACCAGCACAATTTTACAAGTAAAGCGCTAAATGACCTAAAAATCAAGGACAAAAAATGATCCAAAAAAGAGTTTTCCACTCTTTTTTCGACCCTTTCGAGTTTTTTGACCTTCCATATTGAATATTAAACGATATTTCTACGCTTTTCAAGCAAAAAATTGTACCTTGTGAAGTAATAAAGTAGCAAAAAATCATTTTTGTGTCAATATCAATATATTACATATTACAATCCTCTATTCTTGCACTTCTTCAAATTATCTACATTAATTCCATGGCCAAGAATCTTATATACATAGTACCATAAAAAATTATATAAAAAAAGATTTTTTTTATAAATAATCAGAAGAACACGCCCAGGACAATAACAGCAGGGCCCATGAGGCTATTCTTACTTGGAATCACAGATATACCAGAAAATATGAAAAGATAGCCAGTTTGACTTTATTTTCTTGACAAATATACCATGATCTGTTAGGGTTTATGCGGATTTGGTAAGTGTGGGTCCAGATGAGGGCCGAAGGTAAGGCTTGGAGGGGGTCCGTGAATGCTATTCCTATTTGCTTTCAAAAGGATCATGCTTATCAATGGAGAGAGGGCTGCAATGGGCAGGTCCTCAGAGGAATTAATTATTTTGAAGGAGGAATTATAGGTATGTCTAAAGGCAAGGTAAAATGGTTTAACGACAAGAAGGGGTATGGTTTCATCGAGAGAGATGAAGGTGGTGACGTCTTCGTACATTACACGGCTGTCGAAGGGGAAGGTTTCAGGACCCTTTATGAAGGGCAAGAAGTGGAGTTCGAGATCACCGAAGGGCCTAAAGGACCCCAGGCCTCCAAAGTATCAGTGGTTTGACCCATTTCGATCCTTCAGGGGGACCCTCATCGCAGGGTCCCCCTTTTTTATTACGTGCATACATGGCCACTTTGTTGAGGATTATTTAAAATAAGGTGGAACACCGCTTAGTTAGCAAAATAGCGTGCGCCTCGTTTATTTAATATAGTGTGCGCCCCTACTTTTTCTGTTTGAAAAGGCTGCTTCTGCTACGATCAAGGCGGTTTGAATGCCGTTTCGTAAATTAAGTACCATCGGGGTAAGATGGGCCCTTCTATAGAAGTCATCTATCCTATTCTTTAAATAGCGCAAGTCGTCTGTTCCCCGTTCTAACCTCTTTACCGTTCTGATAATACCTACATAATTCCACATCGTGGATGTGATACTGAGCCAGTCTTGCTGGATGAGGGCAGGGTCAACTTCCTCCTCTTTTTCGGGTGGTTGCCAGAGGGGAATTTCAGATTCTTGGTACGGTTTCTCTCCATCAAAATGAGTCGCTATATGTCTGGCCGCCCTTACTCCCCATACCAGTCCTTCAAGCAATGATGTAGAAGCTAATCTATTCGCACCATGCATGCCGGTTGCGGAAACTTCCCCCGCCGCATAGAGATTCTTGAGTGAAGATCTTCCCCAGCTGTCTACCTGCACTCCTCCACAGCTGTAATGAGCGGCAGGCACTACCGGTATCGCTTCCTTTAAGATATCGATATTCAAGGACAAACATTTTTCATAGATAAGAGGAAAGCGTTTTTTGATGTCTATCTCTGCATACGAAGCGATGTCGAGATAGACATAAGAATCTCCCCGTCTGATCATTTCCTCGTAGATTGCCCGTGATACCTCATCACGCGGAGCGAGCTCGCCGCGGGGAGAATAGTGATCCATAAAAGGAGTATTATCTTTGGTCAAGAGCCGCGCCCCCTCACCCCGCATGGCCTCTGAAATGAGAAAACCATCAGCATCTTTGTGGAAGAGAGAGGTTGGATGAAACTGGATGTATTCCATATTAATGAGCCGCGCTCCCGCCCTGTCTGCCATGGCGAATCCATCCCCTGTGGCGCACGGCGGGTTAGTGGTATGGAGATAAATTTTTCCCAACCCTCCGGTGGCGAGGAGCGTATATTGGGAGAAAATCATCTCGACCTGTTCATCCCTGTTGTTGAGAACATAGGCTCCGATACATTGGGGTTCCCGATACAAGGAGAGGGGATTCATCGAATGGTGGGGAATAGTGAGAAGGTCAATGGCGGTGTAATTTGTAACGATCCGGATATTCTTACAGGTCTGGGCCTTTTTTATCAGGCTTTCTTCAATAGCCTTTCCCGTCATATCCTTATGATGCAGGATCCTCCGCGTCGAGTGACCGGCCTCTTTTGCATATTCCAGCGCCCCGCTCTCGGAACGAGAGAAGGGAACTTCTGCCTGCCCGATCAAAAAATCTTCCACGAGCGCAGGGCCTTCCGAGGCAAGGATGGTAACTGCTTCGACATTGGAAATGCCGTCGCCTGCCTCCATGATGTCCTTGATAAGAAGTTGCGGAGAATCATCTTTCCCCAGGCTGACTATCCCTCCCTGGGCGTGCTGTGTATTGGATTCTCCGAGCAACGCTTCCTTGTTTATCAGGATTACCTTAAGTCCTTGCTCACCAGCGGTAATTGCCGCGGCAAGGCCGGCAATTCCTGAACCGATAATAAGGATGTCACAGGAGTGTTTTGTATTGCCTTTCATCATTTTTACTATGCCCTGGTTGCCTTTTATTAAGTCCGATCTTTCAAGCCTTCTTGGAGTAATGTCATATCGAGCGATGTGAAGGAATGGGTGATTGCTCCCACAGAGATGAAGTCAATCCCTGTCTGCGCGAACTCCCGTGCCTTCTCAATCGTCATATTTCCCGACGCCTCGAGAGGAATCCTCTTGTTCACGAAGGAGACCGCATCGCGGATCGATGCTATATTCCAATTGTCAAGCATAATTCTATCGACCCCGGCAGCAAGGGCTTCTTGCAGCTCTTGCATATTTTTGACTTCTACCTCAATCGGTACCCGCGATTGTGACCGCACCCTTTTTACCGCTTCCTGGAGAGAGCCCGCGATTGCTATATGATTTTCCTTGATAAGGGACATCTCACTGAGATCGCGCCGGTGGTTAGAACCGCCTCCCATGGTGACCGCATATTTTTCCATCTCCCGCAGGCCTGGTGTGGTCTTTCTCGTGTCAAGGATAGTAGCTCCGGTTCCCGCAACGGCATCTACAAAGCTTTTGGTGAGGGTGGCAATGCCGGACAGCCTCTGGAGGATATTTAAGGCTACCCGTTCTCCCGTCAAAATAGCGCGACTTTTACCCGTAACATCAGCTAAAAGGTCTCCTCGAACAATCTCATCGCCATCGTGCTTTAACTCCCGATATTGGATATTTTTGTCAAGGAGGGCAAAAACCAGCTTGGCATATCGGTGACCAGCCAGCACGCCATTGGCCTTGGCCACGATGACGGCCTTTGAAGAGTGCTCTTCAGGGACAATAGAATCGGTCGTAATGTCGCCGTCACCCCTGTCTTCTTTTATAAAATCTTCAATAATTATATTCATCTATGCGATTATAGAATGGTCTCTCGCTTAAGTCAATTTAGTCGTCGTAAGGTAGCCCGTTGCCAAAACATGAATTACGTGTTATTTTTTTGCTGATAGCTCAACATCAGGGACGTATTCATTTATAAGAGCGTTCTACCTTAGAAAACTCGTCAATGTATCGTTGGCGACGGTGATGGCGGTATTCTTTGAATCTGGATGAGCTATAGCCCGGGGGGTGAAGTGATCTGCGCGGTTATATTGGCCGGTGGCAAAGGAACGAGATTTTGGCCTCTGAGCCGGGAAAATTGCCCCAAACAGATGCTCAATATCGTCGGGGAGGATACACTTCTTCGGCAGGCGATCAAGAGATTAGATGGGTTTATTCCATTAGATAAGGTATGGGTCGTTACAACGGATATCTTGAGCCAAGATATCCGTTTCCATTTGAAGCCTCTGGGAAGAGATGCAGAGAGAATTCACTATATCATAGAGCCATCAGGCAGAAATACCGCCCCTGCCGTCGCCCTTGCTGCCATGACCCTGAACAAACTCTCATCCGATTCTGTAATGGTCGTGATGCCCTCGGACCATATCATCAGGGATACAAAGCAATTTCATGATAAACTCCGATTGGCTGTTGAGGCTGCGCAAGAGGGGTATTTAGTTACCTTTGGGGTTGTACCCGCCAGGCCTGAAACTGCTTACGGATATATCAGATCAGGAAAACCCTTGAGAAAATCCACCAATGAGATTTTTCATGCAGAAGGATTTTTTGAAAAACCTGATTGGGAAACCGCAGAGGCGTTTCTTCGCCAGGGGGGCTATTATTGGAATAGCGGCATCTTTGTATGGAAGGCCTCGAAGATCCTCAAAGAGATTGAGAGCCACCTCCCCTCGCTTTACCGGGGATTGCAGAAAATTGGCGAACTGAATGATTTGAGGAATGAGGCCGCTAAGGAGATCTATTCTTCATTGGAAAGCATCTCCATAGATCACGGTGTGATGGAAAAAAGTCGAGACGTCCTGGTAATACCCGCCGATTTTGGATGGTGCGATTTGGGGAACTGGACAGCCTTGGGCGATGTCTTGGAAAGGGACGAGCAAGGGAATATCCTCCAGGGAAACCCGATTGATATCGGGAGTGAAAATTGTACGGTGATTGCTTGTGATCGTGTCCTGGCAACCATCGGGCTTAAGGATATGGTGGTCATCGATACCGCTGATGCAACCCTTGTCTCATCAAAGGAAATGGTCCATGAAGTCAGGAAGGTGGTCGAGACATTAAAAAGAAATAACCGGGAAGAGCATCTGGTTCATCGGACCGTGGAGAGACCATGGGGGAGTTACACCGTATTGGAGAAAGGCGATCGGTATAAGATCAAGAGGATCGTCGTTCATCCGGAGGCCAGATTGAGCCTCCAGGTCCATCGCCATCGAAGTGAGCACTGGGTGGTTGTCTCCGGAACGGCCAGGGTGACGAGGGGTGAAGAAGTCTTTGATATCCATACTAATGAAAGCACCTCCATCCCCATTGCAGTGAAACACCGGCTCGAAAACCCAGGCTTAATCCCCCTCCAAATTATCGAGGTTCAGAACGGGGACTATGTGGAGGAGGATGATATTGAGAGATTAGACGACGACTATCGAAGAGTGAAAAAGGGGTGAGCGTTAATAAATTATGAATTTCAAGATCCGGCATTATATTGATTTAATAACGGTACTGACCCATAAGGAGATGAAGGTCAGATATAAAAGCACCTTCTTGGGGTATGTCTGGTCCATTGCACATCCCTTGGCATTTGCCTTCGTCTTTTTCATGGCCTTCAAGGTGGTCATGCGAATCCAAATGGAAGGGTATGCAGTTTTTCTTATAGCCGGCCTCTTCCCCTGGCAATGGTTTTCCAATTCCATCAATGCCTCGCCGACTATCTTTTTACACAATTCATCTCTTATCAAAAAAGTCAATCTTCCAAGAAACGCGCTCCCGCTCGCAACCGTCCTCCAAGACTCAATACATTTCCTTCTTGCAATTCCCGTTATCGTGCTCTTCCTTTTTATATATCACAAATCACCATCATTCTCGTGGTTGTACGGTATCCCGCTGCTTCTCTGTATCCAACTTTTAATGACATATGGTCTCTGCCTTATGATCGCATCGATAAACCTCTTTGTCAGAGACCTTGAACGACTGGCCGGCATAGGCATAAACCTCCTTTTTTATTTTACCCCGATCATTTATCCAGAGACCATGATCCCTGCGAGGTATAAAACCCTCGTACTCTTTGTCAATCCGCTTTCGTCGTTGATGGTCAGCTGGAGGAACCTTTTTCTAGACGGTTCGTTACCAGTGCTATTAGTCTTCGTGAGTTTTATCTATAGCCTTTTTATTCTCATCGTAGGTTATGCGATCTATACCAAGCTCTCATGGAAGTTTGCCGAGGTCTTATGAGCAGTCCCATAATCGTTTTTGACCATGTGCGTAAAAGCTATCCTCTGTATCAACACATGAAAGGGGGGACAAAACATCTCCTGTTTCATCTCCCGAACGTATGGCGCTCGATTAAAAATTCAACATATGAGGTATTAAAAGATGTCTCATTCGAGGTAAAAACAGGTGAGGCTTTGGGTATTATTGGAAGAAACGGCGCAGGCAAGAGCACTATCCTAGGACTTATTGCCGGAGTCTTAAAACCATCGAGCGGCAAGATCGTGGTAACGGGAAGAATTTCTCCGCTGCTTGAGCTTGGAGCGGGATTTCATCCAGAGCTGACGGGAAGAGAAAATATCATCCTCAACGGCATCATCCTGGGACTGACGAAGACAGAGATCATTAAAAAGCTCGATGAGATCATAGAATTTTCCGAGCTCGGAGAATTTATTGAGCAGCCGATCAGGGTATACTCGAGCGGCATGCTTGCAAGACTCGGGTTTTCCGTGGTAGCTCATCTTAATCCTGATATCTTGTTAATCGATGAGATCCTGGCAGTGGGTGATCTTGAGTTTCAAAAAAAGTGCATTGACAAGATGATTGGTTTTAAAAAGAATAGAGTTGCCATAATTTTTGTTTCTCACTCCATATCAGATATTGTAAGAATATGTGATCGGGTATTATGGATAGAGAATCATACGATAAAGATACTCGGAGAGCCTCCTGATGTTGTTAAGAGCTATACTTCTTAACATGACATAAATAAAATATTGTTAGGGAGCCATATTTGAAAGAAACTTTAATTTGGAAGAGTTATAGAAT
>MHDC01000022.1:0-9424 GCA_001803415.1 Microgenomates group bacterium RBG_16_45_19
ATAAACGTTGTATATTCTATTTACTACTGCTTATGAGAGGAATATGGACTGTCCGAAGGCGAATTTAGGGATAGTCAAAATATGTTGTGTCAAGTAACCCGCCTTATCAATCCCTCAAATGTGCTGCCCAAAAGGCTACACCAATTATGCCAGCATTATCACCCAATTGTGAAGGAACAATTTCCACCTGATCCACTGGCATGACATGCACGCGTTCGCGAACAGTGCGGCGAATGGGATCAAGCAAAAGCGTACCTGCTTTTGCTACACCGCCACCAATAATGATTCGGCGTGGACCGATAGCTGCGCAAACATTGGCCGCCGCAATGCCGATATAAAATCCTGCTTTTTCGTATATCTCTTTAGCAATCTCATCACCTGCTTGAGCTGCGTCTGCAATTAGTTTTGGGGTGATCCGGTTCAAATCATAGTCACATAGTTCGGCAATCTTTGTAGTTCGCCCTTGTGAAACAGCCTTCATGCCCATTGCTGCAATTGCCGGCCCTGATGCATACGTTTCAAGGCAGCCGTTGTTCCCACAACCACAAGTCGGACCATTGAAATCTATCATAGTATGACCCAATTCTCCGCCTGTGCCACCCAAGCCGAGATGAAGTCGGCCATTGATTACTAGCCCTCCGCCAATACCAGTACCTATGGCAAAAACAGCAAGAGTATCCACACCTCGACCAGCACCGAAATGCCACTCACCGTTTGTGATCGAGCGGACATCATTGAGTAGCATAGTAGGTATTCGGGTATAACGCGCGATTGTATCCGCCAACGGGATATGCGACCAAGTACCGGGAAGGTTAGGCAGAAAGAGGGTCTCGCCCTTTTCCAAGTCCAATACCCCCGGTACGCCGATTCCAATGCCGCCTATATCATCTTTCTCCAATTCAGCTGCTTTGAGCACGTGCAAGACCAAATCAGACATGCGGTGCATAACTGCCTCGTGCTTTTCATGCGCCAGGGTGGGGACACTCGTCAGATGCGAGACTTCCCCTGACTCAACATCTACGATCGCAGCGCGTAAGTTGGTACCGCCTAAGTCACAGCCGATGTATCTCTTCATACCGGTTCCCTATTCAATCATATGCAAATCAGCCCCTCCCTTATCGGGAGATTGGGATGAAGTGTTTCAGGTAAAGTCTACAATCGATCAGTGGATATATGGCTTCAACACATCCCGTGCCAGGTAGAAGCCGCGTTTCACCAATTCTTCATTGTCTTCGAAGGCACGATCTTCATGCTCGATGCTGACCACATAATCATACTTGACCGATGTCAGAGCGGCGAAGAACTTGCCCCAGTCCATGTCACCCAAACCTGGCAGGCGGGGGACTTCCCAACCCATGCCCTGCGAAAGCGCACCGTTGTTGTATAAGCCTTCGCGGTCGATGTGCAGGTCTTTGGCATGCACGTGGAAAATTTTATAGCCAAACTCATGCACGACACGCTCATAATCGATCATTTGCAAGACAAGATGCGAGGGATCGAGGTTTAATCCGAAGTTTTCATCAGGAATGATCTCCCACATCTTGCGCCAGATTGCCGGGGTGCTTGCCAGGTTGTAACCCCCAGGCCATTCATCGTAGGAGAAGAGCATGGGGCAATTCTCGATGGCGATCTTTACGCCATGCTGCTTGGCAAACTTGACGATGGGTGGCCAGATCTTGGCGTAACCTTCCAGGTTCTGCGGTATGGTCTTGTTCTTATCTTTGCCAATGAAGGTACCCACAACAGGCACTTCCAGCTTCTCGGCAGCTTGAATGACTTTCTTTAGGTGAGCGATCACCGTCTCACGATGCTCGGCATCCGGATGGAGCGGATTTGGATAATACCCGAGGGAGGATATCGTCAGGTTGTAACCATCGATTATTTTCCGTATGCGTTTGGCTTGTGCCTTGTCCAGCTCGGCAACGTCGATATGGGTGACGCCCGCATAGCGGCGGGAGGCCTTCTCGAATGGCCAGCAGGCAACCTCAATCGCCTGGAAGCCACTTTTAGACCCCCATTGTACAGCCTGCTCAAGTGTGTTGCCGGGCAGGGCGGCGGTGAAGAAACCGAGTTTCATAGATACCTCCTTGTGGTAGGAAACCTCTCACGGTAGAATTTTGACCCATTTTCCTTCTTTTGCACTGTGCTCGATGCCTTCACAAACCTGCATCTCATAATGACCGTCCGCAAAGGTCGGAAAATCAGGGGTTTTAGTGTAGTCGCCTGCTAGAATATAGTTATAGACTTTTATAAACAACTGTTTAAATGTGTCGGGAAAGCCTTCACTGTGTCCACCGGGATAGGACGCGGTTCCACGCGCTTGGGGTGAGAGCAAAGCCGGGTCTTTCAGCAAGATCTGGTTGGGTGCTGCTCGATGACCGATCCATAATTCGTTGGGGTTTTCCGAATCCCATACCAGCGAGGATATTGACCCGTTGATCTCAAAAAACAAGCGGTTTTTACGACCTGATGACACTTGCGAGACCGTGAGTATGCCATGGGTGCCATTCTCATAATGCAAAAGGATCGAGCCATAATCTTCGTTATAAATGGGTTGATCGATATAATCTTCGGGGGTTAACAATTTTCCGGAAAAGGTTTCAAGCGCTATCGTGGGTTTCTTGCGGGTGGGATGAATGACTTTGAGGTCAGCACAAACTTCTTCGACGCGTAAGCCTGTGATGAAAGTAATCAGATCGAGCCAGTGGGATCCGATATCGCTCACGGCGCGCAGGGTCCCGCCCAGTTCCGATTCGAGCCGCCAGTTCCAATCGGTGGGAAGGAGCAACCAATCTTGCATGTAAGAGCCCTGTAAGATGAATAGCTCACCGATTTCTCCGTTTTGGACCATGCTGCGAGCTTGCTGAACGAGAGGATACATTCGGATGTTATAGTCGACGACATTTACCAACCCCCTCTCGGCTGCCAGCTTGACCATCTCAGCCGATTCATCGGTGTTCATCGCCAGCGGTTTTTCACAGATGACATGCTTGCCAGCCTGCAATGCAGCCATAACTTGGGAATAATGCAAATGATTGGGCGTGGCGAGATGCACCACATCGATATCAGGGTCACCCAGCATGTCATCCAGTGACGCATAGCTGCGTGGAATTCCCAGTTCAACGGCTTTTTGATGGGCTTTCTCCCTGGTGTTTTCAGCTAGTCCAAGCACCTGAATGCCGGAGCGGCGCAGACTTTCGACATAAGCGGCGCCGATGAAACCCGCTCCAGCCAATCCAACGCCGATGGTTTGCCGGGTGAGTCGTTTCGTCATGTTGAAATCTCCTTAATTCGTTCCAGGAGCTGCGATGGGTTTGGGTTGATCAGCCTTGTTTGCCCGTTGTGCTATGAAATCATCCAGAATGGCAGCCGTTGCAGTTGCACCACAGCGCGTTGCCCCGCAATCGATCACGTCCAACAGAGCCGGTAAGGTGCGCACACCCCCCGCCGCCTTGACCTGCACCTTCTCGCTGACGTGGGCCCGCATCAGGCGCAGGTCGTCGAGGGTCGCACCACTGGGGGCAAATCCAGTGGAGGTCTTGACCCAATCTACGCCGGCGATTTCACACAGCTTACAGGCAGTTATCTTTTCTTCATTCGTGAGGTAGGCGTTCTCGAAAATCACCTTAACCTTCACGTTGCGCACATGGGCGGTGTGGCATACTGCCGTGATATCCGCAAGGACATAATCCGTTTTTCCAGAACGCAACTGCCCGATATTGAGCACCATATCCAGCTCGACCGCTCCATCATCCATGGCTTGTTGGGCTTCTGCTACCTTTATGGCGGTCAGGTTGCTGCCGTGCGGGAAACCCACCACGGTACCTACCCGCACATCCGAGTCTTTCAGCACTTCTTTAGCAAGTTTAACGTGACAAGGCTTAACGCACACCGTAGCAGCATGGTAACGGGCAGCCAGTTCGCAGCCAGCAATGACATCCGCTTCAGTTAGCTCGGGACGCAGGAGAGAGTGATCAATAACCTTGGCTATTTGTTCGTAGGTAATGGTTTTACTGTTAAGCGTGGGCATATCTTGTCCTGAATTCATACCTTTTTCCACAGATCGATCGGTTTTGCGACTCTGGGTGGCGTATATGGGAAGTCAATCCGTCGTCCCTCTCCTGCGGATTGATATGCCGCGTACATGATTTTTAATACTTCGCGACCATCTTCTCCGGTCTCCATGCAGTTCACCTTTCTAAGCACACTATCGATAAAATGTTGCATTTCTTGCGGGAAACCGTAATTCCAGGTTTCTTCAAACATGGTGAAGGTGTAACCTTTTGTCTGCCCGGCTTTTTCAACTGCGTAGCCGTAACCTTCCTCAGAATATGTGAGCAAGGAACTGCCGCGCAGAAGGTCGGCGCGCGTATGCCCTTTCTTGCCGTAAATCTCGCATCGGTCGTCCACCCCACCGCCCTTCGCCCAACTGTCTTCGATCATCGCGATTTTATTACCTTCATATTCAATAATGGCATAAGAATGGTCTTCACCTTTTGTTTTATCGTGATGAACGTAAGTCCCCATGAAAGCAGTCACGCTCTTGACTTTTGGCTTGCCCAATACCCAACGAGTGTACTCAATGGAGTGGCAGCCCATGTCGAGCATTACGCCACCACCGGAGAGGTTCACGTCCCAGAACCAGGGCATGTGCGGACCGGGGTGCTCTTCAGACTGCTTAGCCAGGAATGGCTCACCGATCGCCCCTTCCTCAATCAGTGTTTTTACGCGGACATATTTCGGTGCGAACAATAATTCCTCCGCATACATCAGCAGGACGCCCTGCTTTTTGCAGGTGTCAATCATTTCATCCGCTTCCTCCATTGTGACGCATAATGGCTTCTCACAAATGACATGTTTCCCTGCCTTGGCTGCATCAACGGTAGCCTGACGGTGTACATAGTTTGGAATGGCAATCGTAACAACATCAATGTCTTTCATCTTAAGCATTTCACGGTAATCTTCAAACGCGTTTGGAATCCCGTGTTCTATGGAAAAATCCTTTACTTTTTCAAGCGCAGCCACCGCCACGATCTCGGCATCCTTGACAAAATGCTTGAAAGCATAGGCGTGAAGGTCACTGACAAATCCCGCACCGATCAAGCCAACTTTGATAGTTTTACTCATGACATTCTCCTCGTTCAATTATTTTGACGGACTCTTGCATGAAATGGTCTTTGAGAATAAGCGGGGCGCATCGGTCTGTAGTAAAGCTGTATGATGAACTGCAATAAAGATTTAGCGATAAGCCTCGATGGCAGCCCCGCTTATTTGTGAAATTATTGCCGCAAAGCTTGCTGGCGGCCATAGATTGAAATTAAAATCAAAAGCGTTCCGCCCAGCACCATACGGCGGACAGAATCGGGCATTTGCATAGTGGTAAGCAGACTTGTAATGAGAGTCAGCACGATGGCACCAGCCATGGAACCCCAATAGCTACCTTTTCCGCCCGAAAGCAACGTCCCGCCAACGGCCACTGCCGCAATAGAAGGGAACAGGAACGGCTGACCTAATTGGATAAGGACAACTCCGGTGTTGCCAACCAGCAGGAAACCACCGAACCCAGCCAGCAAGCCAGCCAGTGAATAGGTAGCCAGGTTCATTCCAGTGACATTCACCCCCGAAAGCTTGGCGGTGACCCGGTTTACGCCGATAGCAAACAAATTCTTGCCAAATGTTGTGCGTTCCAAAAGCAACCACATCAACACGCCAAAAATGAGCCAGATGACGATCGCACCGGGAATGGGAATCCTTGGTGAAATGGGTCGAGCGATTAGGCGAGTCATGATCGGGGCGACTTTCCCGCTGACATTGCCATGGTTGAGAATGATGATTGCTCCAGTCACCACACCCGACATGCCGAGGGTCATCACAAACGGAGATATCTTCAGGAATGTGATCCCTGCTCCATTCAGCAGACCAATGAACGCCCCAACCACCAGCGAGACAAATATAGCCAACAGCACCATATTATTTTCGCCTTTGACCATGACGTAGGTCAGGATGGCTGTCAATGTAACGATGGAACCGGCAGACAGATCAATGCCTTCAAAACCACTAATGATGACCAGCGTTTGCCCAGCGGCAATGACACCCAGGAAAACCGACAGCCGGAGGATATTTGTCGCCTGAGACAGAGCAACTTTAACGTCGCTGCCGTAACTATTAGGTAAAAAGCCGGATAACAGGAACAGGACAATCGCCAGGATTAATGCAGCGACCGGGGGGGGAATGCTGAAACGTTTCATGCTCTCCTCCTGCGGATCAGGTTGATGATACCCGGAACAGCTAATGCTAGGACGATAATCATCGCCTTGGCCAAAGTCTCCCACCAAGTATTAATGTGTGCAAATGAGATAATATTCTGGATCAGGCTGAGGGTCATCGCACCCATGACCGGACCTGCCACGCCGCCGATTCCACCACTGAAAGCGTTCCCGCCGATGACGACGGCAGTGATAGAGTTCAGGGTCATTTGACCACCGATCTCTGCATTTCCGGAGCCGCTTAACATCGTAAGGGCTATTCCCGCTAGCGCTGCCATGAAGCCGGAAATTATATAGATGCTGAATTGCACCCGCGTCACCGGTACGGCAGTTTCGTAAGCCGCGGTCGCTTTACCACCCACCGCGAATAGATATTTCCCATAACGGGTGGAACTTACATAGCTCCAGACCAGCAATAAAATGGCGGTCACGTAAAAGGCCAGGGGCAATCCCAAAGGAGTAGAGGTGCGGTACAGATTCGCAATCTCCGCAGGGATACCACCTCCCGGATTCGGCAGGATAAAGAGCGCTAATCCCGCGTACAAGAAACTTGTAGCATAGGTGGTAATTATGGGTTGTAAGCGCAGGTAGGCGATGAAAAATCCGTTTATTGCCCCAGCCAGTGCACCAACTAGCAGCGAGATCATTACAAATTGCCACATCTTCTCAGGAGACCCATCCAATCCAACACGTGTAGCCAAGATTGTGTTAATAATGGATACTACTCCACCGACAGAAATATCAATACCACCTCCGAGCAAGACAATCGCCTGTCCCACTGCCAACAGGATCAACGGCAGGAATACGCGCATATTACTATTCAACGTTTCACGGTCGAACATGTTGGGTTGCAGAAACAGGTTGATCGCAAGGGCCAAGACCAACAGGATGAGCGGAAAGAACGCTGGATAACGAACCATCAGGAACTCCCAGGTAAGGTGTCTTTTCATACTGCACCTTCGTTCGAAGCGCCCAGGCTGGCAGCGATCAGGTTTTCTTTGGTCAGTGAGGCCCCAGACAACTCGGTGCGGATGATCCCGTCATACAAAACCAGCACCCTATCACACATACCGACCAACTCTTCATCAGTACTGCTATAGAACAAAATCGTTTTCCCTTCGCTGCATAGTCGTGTAAGCAGCGTATAAAACTCAGCCTTCGTGCCCACATCCACCCCTTTGGTCGGGTCATCCAGTAAAAGCAGCCTTGGTCTGCGCATCAGCCACTTACCTAGAACTACTTTCTGGGCATTACCGCCCGAAAGGCTGCTGACCGGTTCCGCCAGACCAGCCATTTTCAGGTTCAGGCTCGCGCCTGCCTGTTCCGCATCTTTTTTAGCTTTCCCTATCCGTAGGGGGAAACCATACTGGGCCCAGGATGGTAATATCAGGTTTTCAAGGATGGAACGGATATAAAGCAAGCCCTCCCTGGCGCGGTCCCCGGGGATGAGCGCAAGCCCTCGCTTCATTGCATCCCGCGGGTGCCGGAGCTTGATCGCATTACCAAAAATACTTATCACACCTGAATAGGGTATATCGCCAAATAATGAGAGCAGAAGGTCGCGCTGGCCTTGTCCGCGCAGACCGCCGATGCCGACCAGCTCACCTTCATGGACGCTGAAACTCACACCATGGAGGGAGTCTGTCTGTAAGTCTTTTACTTCCAGGCAAATCGGTTTATCTTTTTTATCATTCTTCGAGTCGGCGCGTGAGAAGCTGAACACCGACTCTTTCTCGATCATCAACTTGACTAGTTCTTTATCATTGATGTCTTTCATGTCGCCCGCGCCGACTGTTTTGCCATTACGCAGGACGCTATATTTATCTGCTATGCGGAAGATTTCCTCCATGCGGTGCGAGATGAAAACAATCGCCTTGTCTGTTCCTTTCCAGTCTCCAATCAACTCGAAGAGACGCTCAACCTGACGGCTGTCCAGGCTGGCAGTAGCCTCGTCGAGGATGACCATCCACGGGTTGAAGCTGATCGCTTTGAGAATTTCAATAAGTTGTTTTTCGTCCGGGGGTAGGGATCCAACCGTATCGTCCGGACGAAGTTCAGTTTTATATGTTCCCCGAAATAGGGATAATAATTGCTCAGTCTTTTCCTTGATTGCGCTTCGGTTAACGGTTCCAAATCCAGTCATTGGCTCACGCGTTAACCAGATATTTTCAGCAACGGTCATCTGAGGAATCAGGCTTAATTCCTGAAACACGGTGGCAATACCCATGTTCTTAGCAGCCTGAGGGGAAGAGAAATTCACAGGTTTGTCATCAAGGAGTAGTTGCCCTGCATCGAGGACAACTACTCCGTTGATCACCTTGCTCATCGTGCTTTTACCACTTCCGTTCGCTCCAATTAACGCCACGACTTCCCCGGTATGCACATCCAGGTTGCCATCCGAAAGTGCTACGACACCGCCGTAGTGTTTGACAATATTGCGAGCGGAAAGCGACTTAGCCACGATATTTTATTTGAAATACTGTTGCACTTCAGCATCAGTCATGATGTTATCGAGCAGGTAAGCGTCCGGTTTACCTTCGCACATCGCCAGACCGTCATTTAGGTTATCGGATTTGATGACAGCTGCCAGCGGGATGACAAATGACAGACCATTCACGCCACCCAGCTTGGTGGTATTAACCTGCTTGCCCATCAATATATTGACGGCAATGCGCAGACCGGTGGGAGATACTCCCGGATGGTTTGCAACTGCAATGCTATCGAAGTCCGGGTTCATGGTCAGGGCTTCTTGCCATAGCTTCAGGAATTGGCAGCGACCTTCACCCACTCCCTGCGGCCAGACAGCCGGATTGGCAGCCATGACAGCCTGCAATGCACCGATGGCCATGCCATCCTGCGTCCAGTAGCCAGTCAGGTTCGGGTAGGCTGCCAGGAAATTGGACATGACCTGCTGTCCAGTGGCCTCATCCCACTTGCCGGTATCGGTGGCAAGCACCTTGATGTCGGGATAGTTAGCCAGCACTTCCGCAACCCCTTCCATGCGAGCCACATTTGCCGGATGTCCGGGGAAACCCTCGATCTCGACGATCTCACCCTTGCCTCCAAGCTTTTCTGCCAGCCATCGAGCGCTGGTCATCGCCCAGGCCTTCTGGTCAATGCCCACGTTGTACACACCGGGCACGTTCAGCTCCTGGTCC
>MHDC01000022.1:9467-15794 GCA_001803415.1 Microgenomates group bacterium RBG_16_45_19
CCATTCACATCACCAGGGTTTACCAGGATGGCGTCCACGTTCTTGGCCATCAGGTTCTGCAACTGTTGAATCTGGCCAGCTACGTCTGTGTCGGCGCTTTCGATCACCAGCTCAGTAGTGATACCCTGGTCCATGTATTCCTTGTTTACTTCGATCAGCTCAGCAATCATCTGTGTGCGGTACTCACTGCTGATGAACGGATTCGAAATACCAATCGTGAATTTCTTGGTTGTAGGCTCCGTCGCTTGAGCTTGTGTGGTGGGTGTCGCAGGTACTGCAGTGGCCACAGTTGCTTGGGTTTGTACAGCCGGCGTCGCAGTTGTTTTAGGGCCACATGCGCCAAGCAGCATTGAGACTAGAAGCAAGGCACTTAAGATGGTAAACAGTTTTTTAGACATGTATTCTCCTTTTAAATTTTTATTAGCAAAATTGATGAGTGGGCACGATTTTCTCTTCTAATTTTATATAAGTACCTCCTTTCCACTGTTCCGAAAAAATGCCTAAAATGAATAATGCGGATCATCTTTAACTACAAAAAGATATTCTAATGCTAGCATGATGGCGCCGATTACCCCTACGTCTGAGCCTGTTCGGGAAAAACTAATTGTCAGGTTTGTGGTTGCTAAGGGTAGCGACTGTCGTAACACTGCGCGTTTGATTGCAATCAATAAATGATTACCAAAATTTGCAATCCCACCGCCAATAAATATATGACTCGGGTTAAAAAAATTGACCAGTCCAGCTAGCACGTCACCGATCATCTGCCCACTGGCGCGAATGATTGCCAGCGCAGCTTCATCACCTTCACGGCAAGCCGCATTGACATTCTCCGGGGTAAGCAGACCACCGTTGCTAATCATCATTTTTTGTAACAATTCGCTTTTACCATCCCGGGCTGCCTGCATGGCTTTTTCAGCTATGGCCGGTCCGGCAGCCATCGCCTCCAGGCATCCATGATTACCACAACGACAGATTGGGCCTTGCTTGTCCACGCAAATGTGGCCAATATCTCCCGCACAACCATCGCTGCCACGGTGAATTTTCCTGCCTGCCATTATCCCACACCCGATGCCTGTGCCGATTTTGATAACTAAAAAATGATCAAGATTAGCTGCATCGCTGGAGTGTTGTTCACCCAAAGCCATAATATTGACATCATTATCCACAACAACAAAAGCGGATAAAAAAGTCTCCTTGAAAAAATTTCGAATCGGGTAATTTTCCCAATCTGGCATCAATGGAGGGGCTAACAAAACCCCACGCGTAAAATCCACTGGCCCAGGTACTCCAACACCAATCCCAAAGATCTGTTCAGGATGAATTCCATAGGCGATGGCTAGGTCAAGGATCAGCCTGCTGCAGCGCCCTAATAATTCTTCAGGTGGCTGGCGAACATCGGCAGGTTCTACCACTCTTCTCAAGATCAATCCGTTTATGTCTGCAAGTGCAATCTCCAGGCTTGTTGCACCGATATCAATGCCAACAATATAACCCAATTGATTATTAAATCGCACAAGGCGTGGCTTTCGCCCACCATTCGAGATTCCCTCACCTGCCTCCACCAGATAGCCCTTTTCAATTAGCGCATTGATTTCCTGGGATGCTTTGGCTCTTGACCAGCCAGTCATATGCGAGATTTCTGCGCGTGAGATTTGACCATTTCTCCTCAATGCTCGAATGACCTCTGCATCTGCTGTGCTTAACATAACAGGGGCTTTAATGTAATTGTTTTTTGTGCTGGCTATGGCAATATTTTGTGTCACTATTTAATATATGAAAATTTAGATTTTGTGCAATACTGCACAAAGATAATTGATTATAGCAAAACTACTTTGTATATTCAAGACCTTTATTGGGTTTTAATCTTAAGAACTTTGTTTATTTATATAACAAAGTGTGCTTCTGCAATGACAAACAGATGCGCGGAGACGGTTTTCTCACCATCTACGCGCTTGAGTGCTACTCCTTAATTTTCTGTGAAATTTCACCAGTATGTTTATTTTTCAAAATTATCTTTAGATTGCCATTAGGCATGCGTTCTTCCTTGATCAAGTAATGCTCGTTATCGTAATCCTTGAAGACTGTTTCAGATTTGCTGGCTAAACCGTCACTACGCCATTTCTGGATCTCAATTGGTTCCCACCTCTTGGTTTCTGCAGCTTTGTAACAAGCGTCAATGATTGTGTTTACGATATACCCATCATAAAAAGTCTCCTTTGGGGCTTTACCAGCATCCATAGAATTGAACATATCCATAAACATGGCAACATACCCCAAAGCACCGACTTCATCACCAACTGGGAACAGCCAGCCTGTGTCACCCTCAGCTTTTTCCGCTACATATCCACCCTGCCCTACATTTGTAAATAACTCAAATCCTGTTCGCAGCCAGTGGTTCAACCAGACCGTGCCTTCAGTTCCAGAAACCTCATCGCGTAGATCCATGCCTCCTCGGAACGTCCAGGAGACCTCAAATTGACCAATCGCTCCGTTATCATAACGCACTAACCCGACCGCGTGGTCTTCAACCTCGATCGGGTGGACTTGCGTATCTGCCCAGCAGGTCACTTCGATTGGACGACTAGCCTTGCCAATGAAATTACGTGCAATCTCGATGCAGTGGCAACCCATATCCATGATTGCACCGCCACCTGATAGCTCCTTGGTCCAGAACCAGTCACTATGTGGGCCACCATGGGACTCACGCGAACGCGCCCAGAGTACCTTACCAAGCGCACCCTTATGAGTAGCCTCCAATGCCTTAAGCGTCTTTGGCGTGTAGACCAGGTCTTCCAAATAACCGTGATACACTCCAGCTTTTTCAACCGATTCAAGCATCTCCAGGGCTTCCGATCCACTGGTCGCTAACGGCTTGGTACACAAAACTGCTTTACCAGCTTCGACAGCCAACAAAACAGCTTTTTTATGCAGGTGATTAGGAAGACCAACAATTACTGTATCAATTTCTGGGTCACGGATAGCTACGGCGATATCATCCGTCCATCGTGGGATATTAAATTCATCTGCAAATGTCTTGGCTTCTATTGGAGTAACTGCGCAAACCACCTTAATCTCATCCTTTCCGCGAAAATTTAGAAGGCTCATCGTATAGAAACGACCGATCAGACCCGTACCAAGCAGCGCAATTTTGTGCATAGTTGTCTCCATATTATCAAATATATAAATAGTGAAGCTAAAACTTTCAAATGGCTATCTTGTGAACAATCAGACGGTACGATAGAATTGTTTCATTATACAGACATTTTGACAGAATCGAGTGGATAATAATGCCGTCTAAGAGTATGACTTCTCGCCAGCGCGTGTTCACGGCTTTATCTCATGAGGAACCTGATACAGTTCCAACTGCGTTAGGCGGTGGCCCTTATGGAGTTGTCGACGATCTTTACTTCCGTCTAGTCAATTTTCTTGACCTAGGCAAGCCTGTTCCTCCGTTCCGGGTTGGGCATAATATTTCCTATATGGACGATCGTTTACTTGAAAAGCTGGGCACAGATATCCGTTATTGCTGGCCAGGGCAACTGCCAAATAGTCCTGTCACACCAACTATACACGATGAAACCTTTTATGACTTCTATGGACAAGTCTGGAAACGTACTTTCCCCTATTACTATGCTGGTGAACCAATCCTCAAAGGAGCAGACAATGTTGATGATATTGACCGTCTTGTCCACTGGCCTGATCTATCGGGTTTACGCTGGATGGCAGGTGTGGTCGAGCGCGCTAGTTTGTTGAGCGAACAGACCGATTATTTCGTAGTTATGCGCATGGTCGCTTCGCATGGGCCCTTCCAAACCGCCTGTGATCTGCGTGGTACTTATGCATTCCTGATGGACATGGCTCGCAATTCTGAATTTGCGGAAACCTTATTGGATAAAATAACCACTGTACTCGAAGGCTTGATAAAGTTAGCCATGCAAGCAGGTGGAAAATATTTTAATATGATCGAGTTACCCGGTGACGATTATGCGGGTAATACCAACCTTATCATGTCCCCAGCCATGTTCCGAAAATACATCAAGCCTTGTATCATCAGGTTGGTTAATGCAGTCAAGGAATATAATACGAATACGAAAATCATGCTTCACAGTGACGGTGCGATTACTAAACTCCTGCAGGATATTATCGATCTCGGAATAGATGTAATTCATCCTCTTGAACCACTCCCCGTCACAGATTTTACTCTTGTCAAAGAGAAATTTGGGCAACAGGTGACATTTCTAGGCGGAATCGATATTTCTCACGCCATGTCGGGTAGCCGTGAGGATGTCATCGCTGAAGTTAAACATCGCATTACTCAATTGGCTCCCGGAGGTGGTTATATCTTGGCACCCTCCAATCACCTGCAAGCAGATGTCCCAGCAGAAAATGTGGTTGAACTTTTTCACTCCGCTCATTTATTTGGGAAATACCCTGTAGAGTCTAACAATCTCGTACCTTAACAATCCAGCAATAATCGTACCCCTTAGATTAGCCTGGCATGAAAGCGAAGGGGATTTGGAAAGGCCGGGAATGACCAGCCTCTTGTGGGTCAAACCCAGTAATGCTTTTTACGTCCAGACTATTGGTAGGGCGACGGGCCACCACTTGTTCGCTGTCACCTTCTTTGATCGAGAAAACCCATTGGTCCTGGATGGGATCCGAGCGGATCAGCAGGTGGTGGGTCTGCCAATCACGGACGATGGCTTTGCTAAAATAGTGCATCTGTCCACCAATCCTGACTTGGTTGGCCGTGTTGATCTTGCGGTCAAAGGTTATGGCGGCCAGATAATCCAAGACCCGTTGCAGGTCAAACAGAGCCAATTCATAACTGGGTTGGTATTCTCGGCGTGAGTGCAGCAATTCTGGGTGGGCGATCAGAGGTAGGCGACCTTGACAATCACTGGCGGGAGAAGGGAATTCAGCATTATATACATTGCGCTCATGGTCCAGGGCGGCTTGGAGATAGTTCATGTCTGTCAAAGCTTCATCATTCAAGGCCAGGCCATCGATGGTGCGGTGGTTGCGTTCGAATTGTGCGTCTGGTCCATGCAATATTACATCGCGCGTTTGAAAAAGCGGTTACTGATGACAAGCTACTGACCAGGAACCCGGCTTCTCATAATACTCTACTTCGCTACAGTCATGCAGAGATGCAGGTGCTAGACGAAACACAGGTCAACCAGTTTTTGATGGCTGCAATCGGAAGCCCATTTGAGGCGTTTTATCACCTGGAAGTCAAGACGGATATGCGGTAAGGGGAGCTGCTCGGCTTGAAGTGGGCTGATCTCCATTGGAGCAGTGGGCGCTTACATGTTCGCCGCCAGTTATAAGAAGTGCATGGTAAACGGCGTTTTGGGTCTGTTTGGCTTGCAAAGAATTCGCTGTCCAGAATACGCCTTACGTTAAAGCCTCGGCCTCGGTTGGCATTGAAGGACTGCGTGAGCTTTTACGCGGTGCGATCGAGCGACGCGCGGAGCGCAGCCTCAATGCCTTCGAGACCCGCGCCGAGGCGATGGACTGGCTGGTAGAACTATAGTCAGGAAGATTTCACCTCGGGAAAAATGAATTATGGAGATGTTATCCATCCGGACGATATAGTTAGGATGGCTAAAGAAGTATCCGACTATGTCCAGCAAGGTGTAGTTGAATTCATCCAGATATACCGGGTTTTCACCCGCTCTGGAGATGTACGCTGGCTTGAGGATCATTCCTTGATGCGCAGGAACCCACAAGGCGAGCTCGATCTCAACTGGAGATGGGTCAAAATACGAAAGCAGCACAACTGCTGGAGGTCGTCAAGTCACAGCTCGAGGGTTTCTTCAAACCTCCGGATGCCTCGGATCAAGCTGAGTTCGAAAGAACTACACTGGAATGATGTGTATTACCAATTGAGAAAAAATATTTAGAGAATAAGATGATAAGAGTAATTTCATAATAGTAGTGTCTGCTTTTGCGAATTCACGGAAACCAACATCATCTCACAACATAATGAGATAAAATACAGTTTATACTTTTTCAACTCATCAACGCAGGCAAATCACAACTATCAAATACGACTCCCTGCTTCGTTTTTCCGTCATGCAAAGAGTCAGTATGTCACGAATTAGCATCAGCAAGACCATTGGCCGCTTGGCAGCTTTAGGATTGCTGCTTTTGTCATCGCTGGGACCTTGGTTTATCGATATTCATCCAGCTACAGAGGAAGGTGTACTGCGCCTCTTGTCTGGTCGGGTGATGGACATTGCGCATGCATTATATCTCTCATTATGTTTTACAGGACAGGTGATAGTTCCCGGGAGTGGCTAAAAGAGTGGGCCGATGAAATCT
>MHDC01000023.1 GCA_001803415.1 Microgenomates group bacterium RBG_16_45_19
CAATACAGGTCTTGGGAACATTTAAATTTGCTCATAGTGGGGCAGTAATTTGTAACACTATGAGTCTACATTAAGTAATCCAGGTGCGAAACTCGTGATTACCTCGCATTTTAAGCATTTGATATAGCCGCGGGCGGTTAGACAGACCTTCCGTTTACCACAGAAAACACACTTCCTACCCAGCCAAAAAGATGTCAGACGTTTTTGATAGCGAATATTGATCATAACCATCAAGCTAATTTTAGCGTTGATTGGTTACGAAATCATCTAATTACCAAGATTATTTATGGTTAACTTTGAGTCCAGGGTGGGAACGTCTCGGTAATCTCAGGGCAAACCAAGTTGATAAATCGTCTCCCACTTAGTTTACGAGATCGGGGTGGAAATGAGATTGATGATATCCCGAGGTGTCTTGATCACTGCACCCCCGGGGTGAAGGTTCCATTTTCAGCTAGCGCTCGGTCAAAAGGTATGTAATACTCGACTTATGGATGATGAGGTTCCACAACCATCTGAGGGGACTAGAATTAAATCACTAGGATCGCTGCTACGAAAAGGGGGTGAGGGAACTCAGCCAGAATCTGGACAGACCGGGCTGAGTGAGGATACACCTGCTGAAGGTAAACAAGAAGCAGAGATTTTAAAGAGACCTTTAGCTGAGACGCTTCGTGTCTGTCTGGAACAGGTAACCAAAATCGATGATAGAGCAGAGAATTCCCATTTCCGAAATGGTGCACAGCTATTTGAAGAATATATACAGGCTCAGGCTGATATTCAGAGGGGTAATTATGAATCGGGTAAACAAATACCTTCGGCTCAGATACAAAAGCGCAAGGGACAAGTTACTAATTTTCAATCATATTTAAATGATGGTCTTGAACACTTGTGGGCGGAAACTGATCATTTGAAACCCATGGACGAGACAGAATTACAGGATTTACCAAAAGAAGAACAACAGCAATTGGTGGCGGCTTATAAGGCTAGCCAAAAGAGCTTCGTTGAGGGGGTGACTCAAGCCACGGGAGTGTTGTTTGAGGCCATTGACGGCCAAGATTGGCAGACGGCAGCCCGGGTATTTGAAGCTATACCAATTCTTAAGGAGGCAGCTTATGCTGGGGCGGTGGTTGAGAGTTTAAGATCAGTCAGCTCAGCTGATTTAGTTAAAGCCCAACCATTAATTGAGTGTTTGCTGTATATTCCGAGACTTAGACGTGAACTTGAAGCTTTCCAAATACAACCTACCCAACGTGAGATATTACATGAACTTTATGGATTGAGTGTCGGTGATAATTATTGGGATCAGATCATCATATCAAATCGTTTGGACGGTGATAAGGTGACCGCTTGGGCAATTACCAAATGGCTAGGCCACCTGGATGAACCACTAAGTCAAAATAATCAGTTGGTGCAAGAAGTTTATGATCAATCGATAACGGAGCAAGCATGTGTCAATCACTTAGGTCCGATTCGCTTCTTACTTGGTATTCTGGGTCATCCCCAGATTCAGATGCTTCTTACGGAAGAACAAAGATTGGAGCTTCGGGCGGCGGCGGTACAAACGGCGGTTGAGCTTTATCAGTATCAATACCCTCAAGAGAATCCCTATCGCGATAGCTTTTATCAATTACGCCGACCCTTGGTAGCCCAGCTACTGTCTCATGCACTAGGTGCGATTACGGCCGTTCAAGCCTATGAAAATCTCCAGACACCAATTGCAAAAATTGCAAAAGAATTGATTAATACAGCTTTATCCAGACAAGATCAAGGGCTGATTCAGGATTTGGATAATCTAGACCAGCAAAAGGCAGGAAATGGATAAATAACAACCGGCCTTGAATGTATTCTTTGGGAAAACATTATTTGGCACTGACGATGGCAAGTAAGACTTGGATTTGGCCGTCTTGGGGGACAAAAGCGCCAATCATATCACGTCCGGCTGAGGTAGTAGCGGTAAACAAGCAGGTTTTGGGGGATTGGGGATCAAACTGGATTTGGCTGGAATGCAGTTTACCCTGGGGATCTGGCTCGGAGGCGGTGGCGGTGCAAGTACCAGCTTGAAGATCGTAAGTAAAGCGCTTGGGAATATATTCGGCTGGAGCGAGCAAGCCGTCATAACTGACAGTGGTAATAAAGCCATCCTGTTCGACCCAGACAACAACACCAGTGCGTTCCTGACTTTCATAGGCTACTAAATCCGATCCTGGTAAAAGCATATTATATTGGGTGAGAAATTCAAGGATTTGAGCTTTAAAGACGGGAAAATTCGCTTTAACTGGCTCATTGGCGATTTGTTCACTGAGAACATGGTTACCGGGAAGGTAGTGGTAAGCTTGAGCAATTTCGTCCCAAGCTTGCCAGCGAAGTTGCTCCGTGGATTGAGTGGGGGTGGTTTCAGCTGTAGGAGGTAGAGAAGTGCTTGTCGGTGGTGGTAAGGTCGGTGTGGACGGCAGCCATTCCGGAGTATAAGTTTCGGAAATCGGGATCGGTTCTTTGGCCAAAGGTAGAGTAGGTTTGGTAAATATGCGGCTTGCTAAAGCGGCAGCAGTTACTAGGCCAGGAATCATAATAGCGGCTGTAGTCTTGAGTTTCTGGGTTCGACGATAGGTTTCGAAGGCAGATAGAGCTTGGCGGTGAAGCTGGCTACCGTCAATGTTTGCCTGATATAAAGGATTATCAGGAGTTTTAGCCCAGGTATTTAAGTGGTTGATTAATTGCTGGTGTTGTTTGGGAGTGAGTTGGATTTGGTCTAGATGTCTGCCAAGAGCGATAAAAGAGGCTTTGTCGTTTACGTTAACAGCGCGGATTAAAAAAGGTTCCAAGCCTGGATAAGGATTGATCAAATTTTCCGCTAGTAAAAAACCAGATTTGGGATAAATCCGGCGCAAGTCGGCAAAGGAAGATTGGTTTGGTCCTGGTGGTTGGTAGAGAAGTCGGGCCAAATGATGAATTTGGACTGCCGAAATCGGCGCCTCTTGAGGCCAGTAGGCTTCAGTTTCAAGAAGAGGCCGTTGATATAATTGGAGTTGGTTTCTAAAGGAAACAGTAGTCTCCTCTGGATCTCCGGGTACATACAATAACTGATCAAGAATTCTAAGGTTGATGTTTGGTTTGAGTAAACTGGATCGAGTTTCTTCAGGAAACAGATTGAATAAATTAACCAGATTAGAAGTAATTTCTGGGGTAAGAGGTATTTCGGTGGACGCTGGGGAAAGAGAAGTCTCGTTCATATGACTATTGCGGGGAGAGGGTTAAGAGGGCGGTGGCGTTGGGGGCGAGGGGGAGTGAGTGAGAGAGGGTAGCACCGGTGGTGGCCAGGAGGGTATTTGAGGGCAAGCGGCCTAAGAATTCGGTAGTCAGGTGGTAGGCACCGGGAGTAAGGTGAGTAAATTGAATCGGTACGGTTTCGGTGTTTTTGCCATCGGGATCATAGTTAGTCACCAGCAGTTGGATAGCACCGGCGGCATCTTTAGCAGCCAGGGCTTTAACGTAAGTGCCAAAACCGGAAACGTCGAGGCGTTCAGGCCCTAAGCGATTTAATAAACGCAGAGCCTGATAACGGGGCTTCTCCCGACTGCCAAAATCTTGATGGGTCAGTAGACCCCAGCGGCCCCAAAACTCTTGGCCGGCCGGGTCTTTGCCGTCTTGAATTTCAAAGACAAAGGCATGTTTGATGGCCGGGGTGACCAGGCTCATAGTGGCAACGGTGTGAGCGGCAGCCACCTCGGTGTCATAAAAAGGATGATTCTCACTGGTTAAACCCCATTCACTGATGATTGGTTCAACGGTGGAAAAATACTGGGGATAGGCTTGGAGAAACTTATAGAACTTGACCAGATCGTCGAAAAATTCGGCCGGTTTAGCCGAATACTGATGCCAGGAGTAAAAATCGAGGCGGAGCTGGTTTTGAGCGGCATGATTGAAAAAACGAGATAACCAGTTGTCATAAAGAGCGGAAGTGGCCGGACCGCCAAAGCGAAATGGTTGGACGTTTTTGGCGGCGGCGGCACCGCGGGCGGCATAAAGATAGAGGGTTAAGTAGTCTTTGTCGCCGTAGGTTTTCCACCGGCCGAATAAATCGGGCTCATTCCAAACTTCGTAATAGACGTCGGTCAAATTCAAGCCGCTAGTGCCACTGACATGCTCGATGGTGGCTTGGACCAGAGCTTGCCAAGCAGACCAAGACTGAGGGATACCGGTGATATCGCCATTAGCCAGGGTGGGCGGCAGGTAAGACAGGGAGAGAAAGGGTTTAGCCCCCGCCACGGTGATTTGATTAAGCAAAGCGTCCAATTTTGACCAATCGTATTGGAGCGTACCGGCGTCAGTCCGGGTCATCGGTTCATAAAAATCATAGATATGGTCCAGGCGGATGTATTCGGGTTGGAGGGCTTGAAGTTTAGGCAATACCGGAGTGAATTGATAGGCGGGCGCCTCGCCGCCTTGAGCTAGAGACCGCCAGGGACGAACCAGGGGCCCGGGGCTGGTTTGGGTGTCGATCACCAAAGCGGCCGGAACCGAGCGAGCCAGACCTAAAAAATTCTGAACGGTATCCAGATGGAGACGCAAACTAATCAAGCAAAACAGAAGAAATAAGGAAACCAGGCTTTTTCGAAGATAGTGGGTTTTTAGCTTTTGTCTGGTTATAGTTTAACCCTATCACATCAAGCCTCCACTTGACATTAGTTAGCAGTCTTGGTAATCTGCTGCTAACAAGCAACTGCCATATAAAGGAGTGACTTATGACGGACTTGACCGACAGGCAAGTGCAAATCTTGAGGGCGGTAGTGGAAGAATACATGCAGACCGCCGAACCGGTGGGGTCGGAAACCTTAGACCGGAAATATAACCTGGGAGTATCACCGGCGACCATCAGAAATGAGATGGCCTATTTAGTTGACCTAGGGTACCTCAAGCAACCACACACTTCAGCCGGGCGAATACCCTCAGCAACGGCGATCCGTTTGTACATCGACGAAATGATGAAGGAGCGGAGCTTAACGGTGGCGGAAGAAGTCTCCGCCAAGGAGAAAGTCTGGGAAAAACGGGAAGTATTGGGAGATGTGTTAAGGGCGGTGACATATGAATTAGCCAGACGAACCGGTTCGATTGGGGTAGCGGTGACCGATGAGTTAAAAGTTTACCATGCCGGTTATGCCCATGTCTTAGATTTACCGGAATTTTACGATATCGATGTGACTAAGTCGGTCTTATCGATGTTGGACGAAGCCCAACAGTTATTAGATCTATTCCGCCGGGCGCACGATGACCGGGAAATCCATGTCTTGCTCGGAGATGATTTTGGCAATCAATTTTTAGAGCCGGTGGGGGTGGTTTACACTGACTTCCAGACTAGTCATCACCGCGGTTCGGTGGGAGTAATCGGGTCGGCCAGGTTAGATTACCCGTACGTGGTACCGCTGGTGAGACATTTCGGGCAATTGATTCGGGAATTTTCGGCTTAAAGGGTTATGATTAATGAGGGAGTGGCTGATATGGCTAAAAAAACTAGTAAAGTAAAAACCAAAAGTGACCAACAAGATCTAAAAGCCATGGAAGATAAATGGCAAAGAGCCTTGGCCGATTACCAAAATCTAACCAAGCGGGTCGAACAACAGCAAGCCATGTATATTAAATTGGCTAGCCTGTCATTAGTCAAACGACTGATCGAAGTGGTGGATCATTTTGAGCGAGCCTTAAGCCACCTCCAAGATCCGGGCGTCAAGATGATCTACGACGAATTGAAACGGGTTTTAAGCGATGAAGGCCTAACGGAAGTAGAAGTGATGGGTAAAACTTTTGATCCGAGTCTGATGGAATGTACCGAAAAAGTGGCGGGTGAAGCCAACAGGGTGATACGGGTGGACCAAAAAGGTTATCAACTAAACGGTATTTTGATCCGGCCAGCTAAAGTGGCGGTCGGAGTTAAATAAAGGAGAAAACCTATGAGTAAAATCATTGGCATTGACTTAGGGACGACTAACAGCGCCGTGGCGGTAATGGAGGGGGGGACGCCAAAGGTAATCCCCACCGCTGAAGGCCGGAATTTAATCCCCTCGGTAGTGGAACCCGAGAAAAACCTGGTCGGTGACGTGGCCAAGCGGCAAATGATTTTGAATCCGGAAAACACGATTTACTCGATTAAACGCTTAATGGGTCGACGCTTCGGTGATACCCAAGTGAAAAAGACTGAAGAAATGGTGTCTTATAAAATTAAGGCCGGTAAAGATAACCTGGCGGCGGTTGAAGTCGGCGGAAAATTGTATACACCGCAGGAAATTTCGGCCAAAATCTTACAAAAAGCCAAAGCTGATGCCGAAGCTTACTTAGGTGAAAAAGTGGATCGGGCGGTGATTACGGTACCAGCCTATTTTGACGATTCCCAACGACAAGCGACCAAGCAAGCCGGGGAAATTGCCGGTTTAACCGTCGAGCGGATCATTAATGAACCAACCGCCGCGTCCTTAGCTTACGGCTTGGACAAAAAAGGCAGCAAAACCATTGCCGTTTATGATTTGGGCGGCGGCACCTTTGATATCTCGATCCTGGAAATTGGCGAGGGGGTGTTTGAAGTCAAATCGACTAACGGCGACACTTTCCTCGGGGGTGACGATTTCGACGCCCGGGTGATCGACTATATTACCCAAGAGTTTAAAAAAGAGCACGGGATTGATTTAAAGGCTGACAAGCAAGCGCTGCAGCGGATCAAGGACAGCGCCGAAAAAGCCAAAATTGAACTGTCATCGAGCCAAGAAACGGAAATTAACCAGCCGTTTATCACACAAAGCAAGGACGGGCAACCGCTGCATCTGACGATGAAGCTAACTCGAGCCAAACTGGAAGAATTGGTCGACGATTTAATTGAACAGACAATGAAGCCGGTGAAGTTGGCCCTAAAGGATGCCAAAAAGGAACCTAAAGATATCAATGAGGTCGTCCTGGTTGGGGGTCAAACCCGAATGCCTAAAATTCAGAAAATGGTCAAGGCCTACTTTGGCAAAGAACCGCATAAAGGGGTCAATCCGGATGAGGTGGTGGCCGTGGGCGCCGCCATTCAGGGTGGAGTTTTGACCGGAGACGTCAAGGATATTTTGCTTTTGGACGTTACCCCCTTAACTTTGGGGGTCGAAACTTTGGGCGGAGTGAGGACGCCGGTGATTGACCGCAATACGACCGTACCGACCAGCAAAGCCCAAGTCTTCTCCACCGCCTCGGATAATCAACCGCAAGTCGAGATTAACATTTTACAAGGTGAACGGGATATGGCCAACGATAACAAAACGCTGGGGCGGTTTATTTTGGATGGTATTCCGCCGGCACCCAGGGGTTTGCCGCAAATCGAGGTCACCTTTGACATAGATGCCAACGGAATCCTGAAAGTGACAGCCAAAGATAAGGGCACCAATAAAGAACAGCACATCACCATACAAAACGCCACCAATTTGTCCGACGATGAAGTGGAAAAGATGAGGGCGGATGCCGAGAAACACGCCGAAGAAGATAAGAAAAAGAAAGAATTGGCCGAAGCCCGGAATCGAGCCTCACAAGCAGCTTTTGAAGTGGAAAAACAACTCAAGGAGCACGGGGATAAATTGGAAGCAGCTGATCGGGAAAAAATTGAAGCGGAAGTGAAACAGTTAAAAGAACTGTCGACTAAAGACGAAGCTTCAGCCGAAGACTTAAACAAAGCCACGGAAGCCACCCTGACCGCGTCCCAGAAACTGGGAGAGATAATCTATAAAAAGGCCTCCACCGACGCTGAGGCAAGCTCAGCCAAGGCGGACAAGCAAGAGGAGTCGGAGAATAAAGGAACTGAAGAACAGAAAAAGAAGAAGGATAAAAAGGCTGATGCAGAAGAGGGACAAGTAGTGGACGAGTAGGGATGAATGACGACGAAGCGGGACTATTACGATATTTTAGGTGTCTCTAAGTCGGCGTCAGCGGCGGAAATCAAAGCGGCTTACCGCAAGATGGCCTTGCAGTATCATCCCGATCGCAACAAAGAAGCGGGAGCGGAAGAACGGTTTAAGGAAATCAACGAGGCCTATCAAGTCTTGGCTGATCCCCAGAAAAAACAAACTTATGATCAGTTCGGTCACGCCGCGTTTGACCCGAGATCAGGTTTTCCGGGAGGCGGCGGCGGTCGAACTTATCGCCAAGGACCGTTTACCTACACCTATTATTCCGGAGGGAGCCCGTTTGGTGGAGGTGGTGGGCAAAACTCTGGCTTTGATTTTTCGGATCCGTTTGAAATTTTTGAACAGTTTTTTGGCGGGGCCTCACCTTTTGGCCGAACTTATCGCTCCAAACCCCATTACTCGCTTGATATTGCGTTAAGGGAAGCGGTGAAGGGGATAGATCGGACCATTATCCATCAGGGGCGAGAATATACGGTCAAGATCCCGGCCGGTGCCGGCGACGGTACCCGGATTCGCTTCCAAGATTTTGACGTCTCGGTCAACGTTAAGCCGGACGACCAGTTTAAACGGGACGGGGATGATTTATTTATCGATGCGGCGGTACCGTTGTCGACGGCGGTGTTGGGTGGAGTCATCAACGTGCCGACAATGGATGGGGAAGTGAGGTTAAAAGTGAGACCGGGGACCCAGTCACAGGCAATGATCCGCCTGAGAGGTCGGGGGGTACCACATCTACGGGGCATGGGTAAAGGTGATTTATACATCCGGCTAGTGGTGACTATCCCGGAAAATCTGAGTCGGGAACAAAAACGCCTCTTTATAAACTTAAAAGAAACCGGTGAGTGATGATAAGATTAGAGCATGATCTATCGCAAACCACGGTTGGATGAAGAAGCCGCGTATGATCGGTTGGTGAAACACCCGCTGCAAAGCCGGGCTTGGGGTAATTTTAGAGAAAATAACGGGGTAAGCTTAGAGCGATTGATCGGATTTGAAGGCAACCGGATGATTAATCAAATGCAAGTGACTTTCCACCCGATCCCCAAACTGCCGTATATGATCGGTTATTATCCGAAAGGAAGCTGGCCGGACGAGAGTGCCCTGCAAGCGTTAAAGGAAATCGGCAAAAGAGAGAAGGCCATATTCGTCAAGCTCGAACCGGATGTGTCGGTACCACCTTACCAAGAGACCGATTTAAACCAATTGCAGGAATTCCTGTTAAAGCACGGCTGCCGTAGCGGCCGACCGCTGTTTACGCCCTACAGCTTTATCATTGATTTGACCAAAAGTGAAGATGAGTTAATCGTCGAGATGAAAGCGAAAACGCGCTACAACGTTAAAGTAGCGATGAAACACGGAGTCCAAGTGGTCGAAGACAGCAGTGATCAGGGGTTTAATGAATATCTGGAGTTATTGTCGTTGACGACGAAACGACAGAAATTTTTTGCCCACACCCAGCAATATCAGCGACAGATGTGGCAACACATGAAGGGAGCGGGCATGGCTCATTTGCTCAAAGCCACCTATCAGGGGGAAACTATGGTGGTCTGGGTTCTGTTTAAATTGGGTCAGCGACTGTTTTACCCCTATGGGGCCTCAAGCCGGAAACACCGGGAAGTGATGGCTTCTAACCTGCTGATGTGGGAAGCAATGCGCTGGGGTAAAAAAAGCGGCTGTACCAGTTTTGATTTGTGGGGGTCTTTGGGTCCCCAGGCCGATCCCAAAGATCCGTGGTACGGTTTCCATAAGTTTAAAGAGGGCTACGGCGGGATTTTAGCCAAGTTTGTGGGTTCGTATGACTTGGTGATAGATGCCAAGCTTTATAAACTGTTCCGGATTGGGGACCGGTGGCGATGGCAATGGCTGCGGTTTAAAAGCAAATTATGGCGGAATTGAGACAGTCTTCTAATCACGCGGCGTACATGCGGTTGATTGGCTGGACGGTAGAAGAAAAGAATGGGTTAAAAGCCTATGCTCGGAAATTACCGCTGCTGCCAGTGGGGGTAATAAAGATTCAGCGGGTGCCTGTCAAACAATTAAATCGCGAATGGATCGAAGGATTGGTTAAAAAACACCGGGCGGTAGCTTGTCATATAGAGATAGATGAGAGGGTAAGAGCGGGAGTGAACCAAGCTAGTCCAACAACCGAGTTCGCCAAAAGACTTGAACCGGTAATCAAGACCATGAAAGCGTGGGGATATAAACCGGAAAAACTGGGGATGTTGGCGTCCAAAACCCAAGTGATCGACTTAAAGCTAAGTCAGGCTAAGCTCTTAAAACAAATGAAAAGTAAAACCCGTTATAACTTGGGTTTAGCCCAAAGACGGGGACTAACCGCGAGAGTAGTAAATGGACAGGAATTATTAGTCAATGAGGGTTGGCTGGTGGATTTTTTGAAACTAATCCGCGATAATTACCGACGGGTGAATTTCTGGGGAGGGACTGAAAGTTGGCTTAAGGCTCACTTAAAAGCGTTTGGGAAAGAGGCTTACCTGGTGATGGTCGATGGCGAAGACCAGTTGGTGGCAGCGGCCTTATTTATGACCGCCGACGGGATTAGTTATTATTCACATAACGGATCGACGGCGGTTGGCCGACGATTGATGGGGCCAACTTTGGCGGTCTGGACGGGCATGGTGGAAGCCAAACGGCGCCGGTTGCAGACTTTGGATTTTGATGGCGTTTATGACGAACGTTTTCCGGTGAAACGGTGGCTAGGGTATACCCGGTTTAAAGCTGGCTTTGGCGGCGACTATGTCTGGTACCCCCCAGCCTTGGTCAAATGGCTCCCCGGTATCTTTTAGCTTGACAGAGAAGAGCAAACTGGCATAATGGTTTAGTTATGATTCGGCTTAATAAGATTGGCAAGAAGTTTGGTCAAATCACGGCGGTGGCAGAGGTAAGTTTAGCCATTGAACGGGGAGAAATTGTGGGTTTACTCGGGCCGAACGGGGCCGGAAAGACCACCACTTTGAGAGTGATCGCCGGGGTTTTGCCTCCGTCTAAAGGTCAAGTGACCATTGACGGTAAGAATTTTTTTGATAATGAGCAAGAGTTGAAAGCGCGCATTGGTTATCTACCGGAGAACAATCCGCTGTACGATGAATTGACCGTCGAGGAGCATTTACGCTTTTTTGCCAGCTTGAAGGGTTTGAAAGGCCAAGAACGAGCCGAGGCTTTAGCCTTTGCGGTCAAAAAAACGGGGATTGCCGAAGTTTATTATCGAGTGATCGGTGAGTTATCGAAAGGCTACCGGCAACGGGTCGGCCTGGCCCAAGCCATTTTGAGCCGACCGGATATCCTGTTACTGGACGAACCGACGGAAGGTTTGGACCCGAACCAACGCCGCGACATTCAACACTTATTGACCAATTTAGGCCGGGAGCGAACGGTCATCGTCAGCTCCCACGTGTTAAGTGAGATAAACAAACTAGCCAACCGGATGGTAATTATCTCTCAAGGAAAAGTGGTCGGTGACGACACCCCAGCCAATTTGACCAAAGCCAAAAGCGGCCAACAGCGAGTCGAGGTAGAAATGGTGGGGACTGACGTCAAGACAGCCCTTGAAGCTTTAGCTAAGGGGATCAAGGTCAGCAAAACCGGCACCAATCGGTATCAAGTGGATATGGCCGGAGGGAAAGATATCCGGCCGGAGATTTTCCGTTTGGCCGTGAAGAAAAAGTGGCTATTACTAACGATGAAGCAAAGCGAACGTCAATTGGAAGACGTCTTTGCCGAATTGACGGAGATGGAGTAAAGCCTTTATGAAAGGCAAATTTGGGACACTGGCTAAAAAAGAGTTAATGACTTACATCAATGCGCCGCTGGCCTATTTGATTCTGGTGCCGTTTACCCTGATTGCCAGTTTCCTGTTCTTTAGATCGGCCTTGATGTTGGGTGATGCCAACCTGAGGCCGTTTATCGAACTGTTGCCCTGGTTCTTGGTGGTGATTGCCCCGGCACTGGCGATGCGGGTCTTTAGCGACGAACAGCGGAAACAGACGATCGAACTTCTTTTTGCCCACCCGGTTTCCGAATGGACGGTAGTGTTAGCCAAATTCACCGGTTTATTAATGTTTTTTGTCATTTTCCTGTTATCGACAATTGCCTTACCGATCACCTTAATTTTCTTCGGTAAACCGGATGCCGGTTTAATGATGAGTCAATACTTGGGAGCGTTAGCCATCGGAGCGGCCTTTTTGGCTATCGGGATGGCGACTTCGGCTTATATTGCCTCGGCAGTGGGGGCATTTTTGGTTGGGGCAGCCATCAGTTTCGGCTTGATCCTGTTGGGCTTGAATTTTGTGGTCTTAATGGTACCGGGATTGGCCGGCCGAGTCTTAGCAGAAATGACCATCTTGCCGCATTTAACCAACATCAGTCGAGGAGTGTTGGATTTGAGAGACCTGATCTATTTTGCCACCATCACTGGGGTGGCGTTGGCAGCGACGGTCTTAAAATTAGCTGAGCGGAAAGTAGCGGAGAAACCGGCCGAAAGAGTCAAGCTGTTGGTGACCATGGGCTTGATTCTGGCAGTGGGAGTAGCCAGCAATGTAGTGATGTACGATTATCCCATCCGTTTAGATTTAACCGCGAATCAACAATTCAGTCTTAGCCAGGGCAGTAAAACCTTACTCAGAGAGTTGCCCGACCGAGTGACAGTTACTTTATACACCTCACCGAATTTACCGGGGCCGATGCAAGCGACGTTAAAAGAAACGAGTGATCGCTTGAAAGATTTCAGCCGCTTGAGCAACCGCTTGATCGTTAAAACAGTCGTAGTCGATCCAGCCGGGGAAACCGCTCAAGAAGCTAGACAGCAAGGCATCAGGGAAGTGCAATTTAACCAAATCGGCAGCAGCAGTTTTGCGGTGCAAACCGGCTTTTTGGGTTTAAGTTTGCAATATGGGGACAAGCAGGAAGTCATCGATTTTATTGACGACGCCGGCGGGTTGGAATACCAGTTGAGCCGATTGATTCTAAAACTAACCCGAGAGACTCAGACAAAAGTGGGTCTGTTCATGAACACCAGCGACTTTGACTACACCCAAGTTAACCAATTTTTAAGCAACCAATACGAAGTAGTGACTTTAGCGGAGGCGACGACCGATAAGGATTTGGTGGATTTGAACAGTGTGGTGGTGATTGACGACGGCAGTGAATCGACCAGCACGGCCGCGGCCATGATTAAAAGTTACTTCTTAAATGGCGGCAATGGCGTGGTTTTGGCTAATGGCGTGAATATCGACCAACAAAGTTTAGCGGGCACGAAAAGCACGTCAGAATTTTTAACCTTATTAAGTGATTGGGGAGTCAGCATCAATCAAGATCTAACTTATGACTTACAGCTGAATGAAGCGATTGCTCTGGGCCAAGGAGCGACCCGTTATATTCTCCCCTACCCCTTTTGGATCCGAGCCTTGGTTAACGGGGACAATGTGCCATGGCGGAGTGCCGTTAATTCGGCAGTCTTAGGCTGGCCCAGTTCGTTAACTTTAGGCCAAAAAGACGGGGTGACTCTAAAGCCACTCTTGGCCACCAGTACCGCGGCCAATCAACTGACCGAAGATTTCACCATCGCGCCCGACCAGGTAAAATCACTGCCGCCGCCATCAGGGCAAGCTTATACTTTAGCGGCGTTGGTGGAAAAAGGTGAGCAGCGGCTCGGGGTAGTGGGGAATACGACCTTGGCCAACGACAACTTTTTAGAAAACAGCCGGGAGAATGGAGTGTTTGTGGCCAACTTGATTGACTGGGCCACGGCTGACCCGATTCTGTTAGCCATCCCGCAAAAGAGCGGAGGGCGAACGGTGTTTACCTTCACCAGCCCGACACAAGTACAGTTGGTGCAATACCTAAATATTTTAGTACCGCCGGTAATTGTCATGATCTTGGGCTTTTGGTGGTTGAACCGCCGCAAGCGTTTGAGTTTAAGAGTTTATCACCTAGACAATGAGGTCAAGGGTAAGGCAAAATCATGAAAGGGAATAAGGTCATCGCCAGCCTGCTGTTGGTATTGTTTGTGATGATCGGCTTTCTGGTGATCAGGGAATACACCAAACCGGTGGACGTAAGCCTGACGGCTTTTAAGCAATTGAGCCAAAACTGGGCTAAGGAGAGCGTGAACCAGGTTAATCTGGCTACGGGTGCAGAGACAGTCACTTTAAACAAAACCGGGACGGACTGGAGAATCGGTGAGTACGCCGCCGACAGCCAAAGCGTCAATGACTTAATCACTCAACTCCTGGAACCCGAAAAAGTGGAGTTGATCGCCGAGACCAACGCCAGACACCAAGATTTGGGAGTGGATGAAGCCCAGGCAGTAGCCGTAACCCTGACGGCCGGGGAGCAAAGCTTAACTTTTTTAATCGGCAAGCCGCTGGCTGAGGGTTACTATGTCCGAGGCGCTAAGAATGATAGCGTTTATTTAATTAATAACTTACCTGTTAAAAGTACCCAGGCAACCCAAAATGATTGGGTGGATAAGGTTGTCAGCCGCGTTGATGAAGCTCAGATTAAGAAGCTGACGATCACCCAAGGCGGTGGCGCCAAGCTGAGTTTACTGTTTAGCGGGGGCGATTGGTTTAAAGAAGGCAGCGAACAAGCGTTGGATCGCGAACCCCTAGCCCCCCTCTTAAATGCTTTAGCGGCGTTAACGGCTCAAGGTTTGGTAGCGGACGACACCAAGGTCACGGCCAAACTGAGTCGGACGATCACTATCGAGACCGACAGCGGGACCAAGGAATTGACTTTCTACCCGGTAGATAAAGAGACCTATGCCGTCCAGAGCAATGAACGACCGGGTAAATATAGTTTAAGTCAAGGTCTGTATGAGACGCTGTCATTGGCCGAGGCCGACTTGAAGCCAAAGCCGGCGACAAGTGTAACTAGTGCGCCTTAAAGATCAAGTATAATTCTCACTAGGATGAAAACGTGGCAGAGATTGAAGCAAGAGCCTGGATTGTGGCCGCAGTACCGGTTACGGGAACAGGTCCTGGAGACCATCAGGCAATTTTTCAAACAACGAGGGTTTCATGAAGTGCAAACACCGCTGTTGCTGCCGATTCCCGGAGCCGAACCGAATTTAGAAGTGTTTGAAACAGAGTTACGGACCGCGACCGGGAAGAAACGCCGAGCTTTTTTAGCCATGAGCCCTGAATATGCCATTAAAAAACTGCTGGCGGCCGGAGGGGGTAATTGTTTTGAAATTACCCGGTCATTTAGAAATGAGGAGGAAGTGGCGGTGGGGCACTCCGCTGAGTTTACGATTTTAGAGTGGTACCACACCGGAGTTGATTACCTAACCATCATGGAAACTGCGGAAGCGTTAATCACGACAGTGATTAAGCTAAGACAACCGAATTTAAAGGCATGGCAATATCAGGGCAAATACTATGACTTAACCTGTCCATGGCCACGGTATACCGTCGCTTCGGTCTTTGATAAATATGCCGGGATCGCAATCGAGACGTTGGTCTCGGAGTCGGAGCTGGTGGAGGCTACGGCTAAAAAAGGTTATCAAGTGGAGAAGCAGACCACTTGGGAGCAGGCTTTCTACCAAATTTATTTTAATGAAGTCGAACCGAAACTTAAGGCTTTATCACGGCCGTATTTTTTGGTTGATTACCCGGTCCAGCAAGCGGCTTTGGCCCGGAAAAAAGCCGATGACCCCCGCTCGGCCGAGCGCTTCGAAGTCTTTGTAGCCGGAGTGGAGCTGGGCAACTGTTTTTCGGAACTGACCGATTGGCAAGAACAAGCACAGCGGTTTAAGGCAGATCTAAAACAGCGGCAGCATGCCGGTAAAACCCTTTACCCCATGGATGTGGATTTGATTGAAGCCTTAAAAAGCGGCTTGCCGGAAACGGCCGGGATGGCTGTGGGCGTAGACCGGTTGATCATGCTAGCCGGGGACTTGCCGACCGTCGCCGAAACCTTATTCTTTCCCACCAAAGAGCTGTTTGACCTTTAAGTTGAGGCAGAGGTAGAATACCGCGGTATGGCTCAAATCAAGGCCGGCAATATTGCTAAGGGCATGTTTATTATTTATAAACAGGCGCCCCACCAGGTGATGAAAACGGAATTCATGAATCCCGGGAAAGGGTCGGCGATCATGCGGACCAAATTGAAAAACGTGGCCACGGGGACGGTCAGCGAGTTTACTTTTAAGACCAATGAATTTGTGGAAGAAGCGGAAGTGGACAAGTCGGAACGGCAGTTTTTATACCAGGATGGCGGGGACTTTGTCTTTATGGATCCGAGAAATTACGAGCAGGTGAGTGTCCCGGGGCGATTACTCGCCGGTAAAGAGAAACTGCTAACCACCAATTTGGCCGCCATCATCTTGATTTTGGATGATCAACCGATCGGCGTCAGACTACCGCCGAATGTGGTTTTAAAAGTGATTGAAGCCCATGAGGCCGTGGCCGGCAACCGGATCAACGCCCCCAAAAAACCGGTAATCATGGAAACGGGTTTAGAGATCCAAGCCCCCCTATTTATCAAGACGGGTGATAAATTAAGCATTGATACCGACACGGGTGAGTATTTGGCCCGAGTGAATTAAGGTTTCTCCTTTAGAATAGAAGCATATGAGCGTGGCGAGAAATATTAAACTACTGGCGTGGCACAACTTTTTTACCGATTTCAAGTTGTATGCGCCGGTAGCCATCTTGTATTTTGCCCAAGTCTCCGGGTCTTACGCTTTGGGGATGAGCGTGTTCTCGTTGGCCATGCTGACGCAAGCGGTATTAGAAATACCCACCGGCGTCTTTTCCGACTTGATTGGGAGGAAGCGGACAGTAATCTGCGGGTCAGCGGCGATAACTTTGGGTACCATCAGTTACGCGATTGGGGGTAATTACGGATGGTTGATGGTGGGGGCATGTTTAGAAGGAATATCCAGAGCGTTTTATAGCGGCAATAACGACGCCCTGTTGCACGACACGGTGACGGAGATAGGACAGAGCGAAACTTACGCGGAAAAGCTGGGGAAATTGAGCTCACTGTTCCAAGTGGCCGCGGCCGGAGCGGCCATTTTGGGGAGCGTTATCGCCAACTGGTCGTTTACCTGGGTGATGTGGCTATCGGTCTTGCCGCAAGCGGCTTGCCTGGTGATCAGCTTAAACCTAATTGAACCGCAGCGCCGGAATGAGGAGACGAGCCAACCGTACCGGCACATCCGGGAAGCGGTCAAGTTATTCTTCAAAAATTCCCGACTGAGATCGTTAAGTCTCGCTAACATGCTGGGAGCGAGTGCGGGCGAGGCCATATTTCAATTTAACGCTACCTTTATCGCCACGCTCTGGCCGATTTGGGCGATTGGGGTGGCTAAATCGTTATCAAATGCCGGAGCGGCCATTAGCTTTTACACCGCCGGGCGGATGATTAAGCGCTTTAAGGCTTTGCCGATTATGATTGGCGCCAGAATATATGGCCGAGTGGTGTCGCTGATAGCCTACGGCCTACCGACAATCATCTCCCCCATTCTCCTGGCTTCACACTCTTTGCTCTTTGGAACGATTACCGTGGCCGACAGCCAATTGAAACAAAAAGAGTATACCCAGAAACAACGAGCGACCATGGCTTCCCTTGATTCCTTGCTGGTTAGTTTAGCGGTGGCGGTGATGACGGTATTAATCGGCTGGCTGGCGGATTTAACTTCACCGGCTCGAGCATTGATTTACATGCAAGGGTTTCAATTGATTCCCATCCTGATTTACTGGCGGTTATGGCGGAAACGGTAAAACTTGATACAATGCGGGTAGATTAGTAGAGGAGAGGGGGTGAGGGTCATGGCAGATGAAGGTAAAAAAGCCGGCGTGGTGACCCACTATTACACTCACTTGAGTGTGGGGACGGTAAAGCTGGAAGCGGCCGTGAAGAAAGGCGATAAGCTCAAATTTAAAGGCGCGACCACCGACTTTGAGCAAACCCTGGATGACATGCAACTGAATCATCAGTTTGTGGACCAAGCCGATGCCGGTCAAGAAATCGGAATTAAAGTCAAAGACAAAGTCCGGGACGGGGACGTGATGTTTCTCTAGTCCTAGTTAATAAATCTGCCTGATGAAAGCAAAAAGTGAGGGGGGTATGTCGTGGTTTTATCGGTCGGGGAAAGAGGTAGCCTTTGCTGGAGGTGAGTTAAATACTCGGAATTCCACGGATTGGTGGGCGCTGGCGCTACATGATAGAGTTGAGACTCTGTTTAATTTGGCAAACGAGTTAGGACAACAAGGGCGTATCGAAGAAGCTCATCAGGCAGAGGTAGATGCACTAGAACTTTCCAGAGAATTGTCTAAGTTAACTCTAGGGAGGTTTTAGTGACGAGATTACGAGATCCAGGATCTCGTAACCAATTCTTGTTGGGTGTTTGTCTCGGTGAGTAATATTAATATTTCCGGGTGAGCGTCTTCAGAATAATCGTTTAAAAAACTGTAAGTCATAATCTGATGATATTATAGTTGGAAGTAATCAAAAATGTGTAAGACGCCGTTATCATCAACAGATTTACCAATACAGTAGCGATCTCTTTCCTTGGTCTTAATCAAAGCTTTTAATTCGGCTGAGGCATTGCCCATGGCCCCGGCAAAGGCACAATTTTCGATAAATTGCCAATCGCTGGTGCTGTCACCGATGCCTAACATATGACTCGGAATAATATTTAAACTATGGGCAATTTCTTGAGCGGCTTCTTTTTTGGAGATATGTTTGGTGGTGATAATCCCAAATTGACGAGGTAGGGCAATGGGATGAATACCCCAACTAAGAGTTAAATAATCCGTGTACTTTGAAAATACTTGGTTTATCTTTTCTTTACCGGCTTTATTGGGAGCAATGGGCATGATTTTGACAACTTCGAGTTGATGTGATGTCTGGCTTAATGAGTCAGCGAATATAGGTGGCTGTTGCAGAATGTGGGTGTGGATAGTGGTGGTATCATTTTGCTGAGAGGTTTGGAGATAGTAATTATCCGGAGTATAAAACTCAGTATATATTCCCTCTTCTATAAAACGCTTGAGAATTTTGGTGGCAATATCTTTCCCAATAACGTGCTTTTTGACGATTTGTTGATTGATGGAGTCAATCAAAACCGCGCCGCCGTCGGTGATATGAGGATTAGTTAAGTGTGAAGTATTGATAATATCCTTAATAGCGTAGTGGGGTTTGGCAGTACACAGGCTGATATGAACACCGTTTTTCTTGATGTTTTTAAGCCTTAAAAGAACATCGGGATGGGGATGGGGTGAGTTGTAACCAATTTTCTCACCAACAATGACGCCGTCGACATCAAGAATAAGGAGCCGGATTTGATTTGGATTATAATTTTTCCTGGGCATAAAAGAGAGTTTCGGGGTGTTGGAAGTTTACTTAGAATTTTGACTCAATTCTGGTTTTGCAGAGTTCTAATAGCAGCGGAAATTGGGTGAAGCCGGAATCGGTATTAAAGTGACCACCAGTTTTGGTGACTATTATCTGGCTACCAAGCTTTTCGGCAAAAATCCTGGGAAATTCTTCTTTGACGTAGGGATCGTCTTGAGCATAGATTATATAGGATATAGGTAGGTGGGTTTTCAAACTCTCCCAATCGAAATTGTCTTGATAAAAGGTTTGATTAGCTAAGTCAATTTGCCAGTCACAGCCAAGCTTTGATAGAAATGGAGCCACAAAGATGCCAGATTCATAAGAAATATTATATTCGTTGGTGGTATGAAGAAAGAACAGTGGCGATAAGGAATGGCCGACGGCAATAGTTGGTTGAGATTTGATTCGAGGGACTAACGGTTTAAAAGTAGACAACCAGTGATTTAAAGTTTGGTTTGCTGTCGGAGTATTCGGACCATTGGCCGTGACTACATCCCAGTCATCGACGGGAAAGTGCGGGACAATGACTTTTTGGCCAAGTGATTCAAGTTCGTTATTAAGCCAGAGAAACCAATTGGCTTTAGGGGAACCGAACGAGCCGTGGATGATGAGGAATTGCATGGAGTTATTTTAGCACCCGGGAACGGAGGCGGGGGGGAAAGTGGGTTCACGGGTCGAGGGAGAAATTAAATCAGGCGAGCTTTACGAGCGGCAAGATAAACCGATTTCTCGGTCAGGACGATGGCCCCCAAGCCCCACAGGAGAGCAGCCAGCATGATGATGGGGCCGACGACCACTATGATGGATAAGACGTAATAGAGACTTAAACCGATGGCCAGAGTTAAACCGCGGCCGGCCATGCGACCCAAGCGATGGACAAAGCGGGCGCCAAGCCAGTAACTGAAAATAATCCGACTGAAATAGAGAGCCACGCCGTAAACGACAAAGAGAAGGACGGAGAGCGGGAGGCCGACAAGGGTGACTAAGAGAAAGATAGCTAGGGCGGGCGCGGCCACCAGGCTCAAAAAGCCCACGCCTAAAGTTCGCCAGGGATGGTTTTCGATGGTGGTGATGGCGTTATAAGTATAGTTGGGGAAGAAATGAACCAAGAGGAAGCCGACGATTAAACTGGCAAAAAAGCTGATCCAGAAGAGGGCGGAAAAGAGTTTAGCCAGAGCTTGGTTGAGACTCTCTTTTAAGGCCGTTAGCGTCATTAGGTCTTGAAAGGGGGTCGGCTGAGTTTTGGGGTCAGGTTTAAAAGCAACCCGGGTTAAAATCCCGGCGACGGTGGCTTCACCAGCAATCAAAGCCACTTGATCGCTCCGGTAGGTTAAATCACCCCGAAGAACAGCTTTGGGAGTTAAAGTCAGTTGACCAACGGCGACGTCGCTGTCGCCTTCGACGGTAGAGGTGATCATGAGGTTGCCGACACCGGCTTTAAGGTCACCGGGGACGGTGGCGTTAATCACCAGGTTACCCCCAGCAGCAACCAAATTACCACCCAACTGGGCGTCAGCGGTAATTTCCAGATTACCACCAGCGAGCGTTAAATTCTGGCCGACGATGCCGCTAACGGTCACTTGACCACCGGCCACGCGTACGTCCTGACCGACTTGGCCGGAGAGGTTAATGGTGCCGCCGACAGCTAAGATGTCGCCGTCAACTTGGCCATCAACAAAAATTTGGCCGGCAGCAGCGTAAAGATCACCGGTAATGGTACCGGAAATGATGACGCTATCGCCGGTGGCAAAGAAATCACCCGTATGAGTTTCGTTGGCGGCTAAAGTGACAATTTTCGGTGGCTTGACTGAAGATATGGGTTCAAGGTCTTTAGCGAAGACTGAGGTGACGAACAAGGGTAGAAACAAAATGGAGACTACTATAGCAATCTTTTTCATTAGTTATAGTTTTAGCAACGTTAGCCGTTTTTGTCAATATATAGGTGGGGTAAAGCTTACTTCAGCTTGGCGAAGGGGTACCCTTCGGCAAGCTCAGGGCAAGTTATTTTAATTTTGCGTAGGGGCAGAGGCGGTTATATTCACAATAGCGACAAGTGTGGGGAGAGGGTTTGGAGGGAAAGGTTGAGGTTTTGAGATGGTTGATTTGATCAATCAGGTTAGTTTTAGCTTTGGCCAGTTGAGCGGCGGTGCGGTGGGTGTCCAACTTCAGCCCGTCGGCCTCTAAGAAATAAAGACTTAAAGTTTGGGCTTTGATACCCAGCGCGCTTTGGGCGGCTAAAGCGTAGACGGTCAGTTGTTGGTCTTTATCGGCGGCGGCTTGATCTTTGGGGGTACCGGTTTTGTAATCAACAATAGTAAAAGCGCCGGTTTGATTTTTTTCCAGGCGGTCAATTTTACCAATTAAAGTGACGCCGGCCAGTTTGAGTTGGAACGGTTGTTCGAGCATCACTGGCTGACCCAAGAGGGTGGTGAAGCGGTTAAAGTAGCGGCTCAGGGCTCGTTTGCCGGCGATAAAACGTTCCTGTTTTTGGGCCTCGGATTCATAGCCTTCTTCCTGCCAGTTAGCCCGGTAAAGAGAGAGCAACTTGGCTTTAGTTAACTTCAGGCCGCGCATTTCCTGAGTGTGAAAGTCATAGAGAGTCCGGTGAATGGTCCGGCCAAAGGAGAGAGAATGATGAGGTCGGGCGGGAATTTGCAATAGATAACGGTACTTAAATTTTAGGGGACAGACCTTAAAAGTATCCAGTTTGGAATAAGAAACGGACTTAATCTCAAAGCGACCGCCAGTCAGAGTCTGCCGGAGTGGCGGCGGGGCAACCGGAGCTAAAGGCAAGAGCGATGAGTCGGAGGCAACAGCGGTAATCGGTAAACCGGTCTCTTTGATGAAGCCGCTGAGACGATGGCGACGGGTGCCGCCTAAGTCTTCAGCGGCCGTGAGATAGAGATGAGTCTTGGCTCGGGTCAGAGCCACATAAAAGAGGCGGCGTTCCTCTTGGAGATGGATATCACCTTGAGGTAAAGTGGCTTTAATCAAAGCCTCCGGAACCGCGATGGGATCCGACCGGTCGGTGGCCGGGAAGCGACCGGCAATTAAAGAACCGACAAAAACCACGGGAAATTCCAAGCCTTTGGCGGCGTGGACGGTCATTAAGGCAATGGTGTCGATGTCTTCAATTTGAGCCTGCCCCGGATCTTCGCCGGCGGTCAACCATAAGACCAAGGTTTGTAAAAAACTTAAAACGGAGCGGTCGGGGGAAATAGTTTCAAAGCGCTTTAACTGGTCAAAAAAGAGGTTGAGGTTTTTGATTTTCAGATGGTGGTCAAGAGTTTCTTCAGCTAAGTATTGATTGAGGTAACCGGTGTCTAAGACGAATTGGTAAAGCAGTTTGGTAACCGGCACAGTCGCCGCCAGAGTTTGGTAATGAGTCACAGCTTTAACCAGCCGGCCGGCCGAAGCCACCTGACTTTGTTTTAGTTGAGACCAGAGACTGGTGCCGGTGAGTTTAGCTTGGGATAAAAGACGAAAGACTAAAGCCGGAGGCAAGGCAAACAAGGGCATTTGAGTGACGGCAAAAAGCGAGAGGTTGTCCAAAGGGTCGGTAATGACTTGAAGAAAATGCAAGAGGTTTTTGATTTCATCTTGGTCAAAGAGGCCGCGGTTACTGACTAATTGATAGGGTAAACCCAAGGCACGAAAGGTAGCGGCATATGCTTCCAGCTGATGGTTGCTCCGGCACAGGATGGCGATGTCTTGATAATTAAGGTTGGCTTGGGCGACTAAGCGGACAATTTCTTGGGCAGTCCAGTTAATTTCGGCGTCGAGGGTAGCGAAGCTTAAGGCTTTGACACCCCCGGGGGGAGAGGAGATAGAGGTGAGTTTTTTACTCAGACCTAATTTGGCTTCCAGGCGTTCGGGGTTATTATGAACAATCACCCGATAGGCAAGGTCTAAGATTGCTTGAGTGGAGCGATAATTTTTAGTGAGGACAATTTCCCGGGCCTTGGGGTAGACGTCTTTAAACTCCAAAATATTGGCGATCGAGGTACCGCGGAAGCGATAGATGGATTGATCGTCATCGGCCACGACGGTAAGTTGAGGCTGAGCCGCCGGGGGAGCGAGTAACTTGATCAGTTCAAATTGGGCGTAGTTGGTGTCTTGGAATTCATCAACCAAGACGGCTTGGAAGTGGTGTTGATATTTGAGGCGCAAATTGGGGCGGTGACGTAAGAGTCTGAGGGTATAAAGAATCAGATCACCAAAATCCATAACCGAATGCTCACGTTTCAATTGACCGTAAACGGTATAGGCCGAGTAGAGTTCTTGGAGGCGATCGAGATCCGCTTGACTGGCGGCGGTGGTTGAGGCGTGAGACAGTTGGGTGATCAGGGTTTTAAATTCGACCGGTTGGACGTCTTCGTCGGCTAAGCGGGAGAAAAATTTGATTAAGGCCGAAATGAACTTATCGGGATTGCCTAAAGGCCGGTAATATTTAAGCTTGAGATCAACTAAATGCTCTTTAAGAAACAACCATTGATCGGTGACCGTTAAAATTTTAAAGCTGGGATTTAGACCAATTTCCAGGCCGTCAGTTTGGAGCAGGCGGCTGGCCAGGGCGTGAAAAGTACCTAAGTAGGGTTCCTGGTAGCCTAAGGGCATAACTTCATCCAACCGACCAAGCATTTCGTCAGCGGCTTTCTGGGTATAAGTGGCGACAAACAACCGCTGGGGATTAACTCGATGCGTCTGGATGAGTGATTTAACCCGCTCAGTGATGACGGTGGTCTTGCCGGTACCAGCCCCGGCCACGATTAAGAGCGGCCCAGCCTGATAATAGACAGCCTGAGACTGAGCGGAATTAAGCTTCATCACACTTTAAATACATTAAGACGGCGTCGAGAGATTGATCTCGGTACTTAATCCCGCCGGGCAAGCGGCCATATTCAACGAAACCGAGTTGGCGGTAAAAACGAAGGGCGACTTGGTTATTGGCAAAGACTTCTAAAGTAATTAAGGTTGAGTGCATTTTGGTTTGAGCTTCATGAATCACCCAGCGAGCCAGTTGGCCACCCAAACCATCCTGGCGGTAAGGTTTGAGCAGGGAGATGCCAAAAGCACCGACGTGCAGCTTGCGGCGACCTTGGACGGTAACTTGGCAAGAACCGATTAACCGGTCGTCTTGGAAGGCTAAATAGTGAACTTGCCAGTTGGCGGCCATTTTTTTAAGACACGAGGCCAAGTAGTCGGTTTCTTCAGCCAAGGTCACCGGCAAATCAGGATTTAACAGGATAAAGGTATCCTCTGAACCCAGGTCACGGGCATAGTGGTACAAGATATTGACATCACCAGCTTGGGGTGGGCGCAAGTTGATTAACCGGCCGGATTTGGTAGTTAAAGTCACCATAGAGATTTTAAGGCAAAGCTTCTTTTTGAACGCCCAGACTTAAGGCTTGAGTGTCGTCGATTTTACCCTGGAGGCGGTTAAAGTCGCTGGTCACCGCCGTCATATTATGGTAAGCGTTGGTCAGGTGACGGCTTAAGGTATCCAGTTTGGTATTAAAGACAGCAGCGTCTTTTTGAATGGCTTGAAGATTACGGAGAATGACTTGGGCTTCTTGGGCAATGCGTTGGCCTTCAAAAGAAACCAGGATGGTGCGGAGAAAAGCATAAAAAGTCGAGGGGGAAACGGGTAGAACCCGAGATTTTTGGGCATAAGCAGAGAGGTCGGCGAGGTGGGCGGTAATTTCGTAATAAAGCGTTTCGGAAGGGACGTACATCAGAGCAAAATCGACAGTTTTTTCGGCGGGGTTGATATATTTGTCGGCAATAGCCCGAATGTGTTTTCTGACATCATTAATAAAGACTTTTTGATGGTCGGCTTGATCTTTTTTGGTTTCACTTTGGTTCATTTTAATGAAGTTTTCCATGGGGAATTTACTGTCAATGGGGATTAAACCCGCTTGAGTTTTGATGACGGCATCGACAATGTCACCAGAACGAAACCGATATTGGAGAGAAAAGGTCGCTTGAGGCATGACTTGGGCCAGCAAATCGGCCAAGACTTGTTCACCCAGGTTACCCCGCAACTTGGGCGAATTGAGGAAAGCTTGTAAGTCTTTCATGGACCGGCCGATTTCGGTGAATTTGCCGGTTTCCTGCTTTAATTCACCAATGACTTTGGCGGCCGAATCGAGGCGTTGATTAAGCTCGGTATAACTTTTCTGTAAGGTATCGGTGACGTTTTTATCGGAAGTTTGAAGAGTGCGAGTTAACTCAGTTTGCAGGCTTTTAAGGTCGCCTTGAGTGCTTTTTAACCAGGCGGTGAGGGTTGGATTTTCCTGAGGCCGAGACAGCTGTTGATGCAGATACCAGATAACTAGTGCAAAACCAGCTAAAAAAAGCAAACCGAGAACGATAAACTCACTGGGCATAATTGGCCCTAGTATACCTTATTGTTAGGATACAATAAGAGAATGCGTCGTCGTCGTCGTCGATATCCGAGACCAGCCGGCTCTTGGTCGAGGGGGATTTTACTAGCCCTGACTTTGGGTTGGTGGCTGATTCTGATCGGCTTAATCTTGTTAACCGAACCGGTCCGGCTGCGCGACGTTATATTTACCGGTTTATATTTCCCCTTCCTACTGTTGTTATTTTTAGCGTTGAGCGGCACTTTAATTTTAATTCGGCAGCGTTTTTGGCCGAGTCTGATTTGGACGGCGGCGGTCAGTTTGTTTTTGATCTTAAGATTATATGGTTGGGGCAATATCATTAACCTGGCCATGATCGCCAGCTGCCTGATAATTTTAGAAGTTTATTGGCGCCAGACAGAGAAAACAAAGAGGCAGGCGGTCACGGCACCGCCGGAGTTGAAAATAAATTGACAGGTCGGGGGGATTATGCCATATTGGTGTCAGTTTAATTAATCAGATTAGGTTGAGGTCTATGCAGGTGTCGAAAAAGAAAATGAACCGGACGATAGAAAAACAGGTCTATGCTATTTTTTACCAAATGATCGCCGATTTAAAAACACCAGCAGAAGTCAAAGCCGTTTTCACCGATTTGTTTTCAACAACCGAGCGGCAGGTAATAGCCAAGCGGGTAGCGATCGCCCTATTTTTGGATAAAGGGAGAAGCTATGAAAACATTAAACAAACGTTAAAAGTGTCTTCGGCGACGATTGCCAGCGTTCAAGATACTTTAGCCAATCCGGGGATGCAAATTACCATCAATAAAATTAAAGCCGAGGAATGGGCCGGGGCCTGGGCGGGAAAAATCAGTTCGCTGGTGGGGAAGATAATGCCCAAAAAATGAGAGCAGTTTCACCCCCGGGGGTGGATGCGATAGAATACAGGAGTGAAGAACAAGTTTTTTATCACCGCGGCAATTCCTTACGTGAACGCCAAACCGCATATCGGTCACGCTTTGGAATTTGTCCAAACCGACGTCTTGAAACGCTACCACCGGCTGTTGGGTGAAGCGGTTTTGAGCTTGTCGGGAGGAGACGAAAACGCCCTAAAAAACGTCCAGGCGGCGGAGGCAGCCGGCAAACCAATCCAAGAATTTGTGGATACAAATACGGAGTCTTTTAGGCAGCTAGCGGTGGCGTTGAAGACCGAGTTTGAGGTATGGCAAAAAGGGAGCAGCGACCAACATCATCGGGCAAGCCAAGAGTTGTGGCGACGGTGTCGGGAAAAGGGAGACATTTACAAACAGAATTATACCGGTTTGTACTGTGTTGGTTGCGAAGCCTTTTACGCGCCGGACGAGTTAAACGAGCAGGGAGAATGCCGTGAGCACCCGGGTAAAAAGCTGGAGGCGGTAACCGAGGAAAACTACTTCTTTAAATTATCCAACTACCAAAAGCAGCTAGAGGACATCATCCAACGGAATGAACTGGAGATTATACCCCAAACCCGGAAGAATGAGGTTTTAGCTTGGGTGAAAAAAGGGCTGAAAGATATCAGTATCTCGCGGACGAACGAGCGAGCCAAAAATTGGGGGGTACCGGTACCTGATGACCCGACGCAAAGGATCTATGTTTGGTTTGATGCCTTGAATATTTACCAGTCGGGCATTGGCTTCGGCTGGGATGAAGCCCAATACGCTAAGTGGTGGCCGGCCGATCTACAGGTGATTGGTAAGGGCATTATCCGCTTCCATGCGGTTTATTGGCCAGCGTTTTTGCTTTCGGCTGGATTGCCGCTGCCGAAAAAAATCTTGGTTCACGAATACTTTACCGTCAATGGTCAGAAGATGAGCAAAACATTAGGCAACGTTTATGATCCGTTGCCTTTACTGCAAAAACATGGAGCTGACCCGCTGCGCTACTATTGCCTAGCTAAAATCTCGCCCTTTGCCGACGGGGATTTTAGCGAAGAGAAGTTTAATCAAGCTTATAACTCGGATTTGGCTAACAGTTTGGGGAACACAGTATCCAGGGTAGCTAAATTGTGCCAGCAATCCGGATTGGAGTTTGCGGCGGATAAACCACCAGGATTGAGGAGTCAGGTTAAGGACCAACTCACAGCTTACCGGTTTGATTACGCCCTGGAAGAAATCTGGAAGACGATTAAGACCGTGGAACAGACAGTTGAGGCCAAAAAAGTTTGGGCTTTAACGGGAACTGAGTTAAATGTGGCTTTAACCGAGTTGGTGGCGCATCTCAGACAAGTTGGTTTTGAATTACAGCCGTTTTTGCCGGAAACGTCGGAAAAAATCCTAGCAATATTCAAGGGGCCTCAGATCGTGGCACCAGAGCCGTTATTCCCCCGGATTGAGGAGAGTAGCGATTGAAGCGATAGCAGCCCAAGTATTAGGATCTTCGTCGCCAAGACGCCAAAAGACAAAGCGAGTGATGCCGAGGGCTCGAGCTTGGTTGATCTGACCAAGCGTGCTGGTGGCGTCTTCAAACCAGAGCATGTGGGGAATAGAGTCAACAAGATAGTGACCAATGAGGGCGTTTGACTGGGGATCTCGGGTGGTCGTACCTTGATGGAGCATGAGCCGCTGTTGAGCCATGACATAGGTGATTGATTCACCATTTGCGTCTTGCGGCCAATCATAGCCATAGAGTGGCAACCCGAGGACAAGCTTATGTTTCGGGATTTGAGTTAGGGCATAGGTGATAACTCGATCGAGTTGGTCGGTTGGAGTAACCGGTCCGGGTGAACTACCGGCATAGTGAAAATCATACGCCATAATACGGATTTGGTCAGCTATTTGACCGAGGGTGGCGTAATCGTGACTCAAGGCAAACTCCCACTCATTCGGTGAACCAGTGCGGGCATGGACGGCGATAGATAGGTGGAGATTGACTTGATGAAGCTTATCAGAAAGAAGGGTAAGAAATTGGGTGTAGTTACCGGCGTATTCTCTGGGGATGTTTTCAAAGTCTAAATCAAAGCCTGCGTAGTCGGCAGCCGAGGCTTCGGCTAATAAAAAATCAATGGCGGGGGTAAAATTGTCCGGATTAGATAAAAAGGTACTGACTCTAAGGCTATCAAGGTCATTACCGACGGTGGGGAGAATTAGGAGACCGCTATTAGTCGCCAAATGGTAGATGGGCTGAGGTTGGGTATCGGCAAAGGGTTGGATTTGGCCAGTGTCATTAAGGTGATACCAAGAAGGAGAGATAGTGGTGAGATACGCTTGAGCTGACCCGAGCGAGGTAAGCACAGCCACTTGGTCCCACCAGGGTAACCAAGCCATCAATTCAATTGGGGGTGACGGGGTCGGAGTGGGAGATGGAATCGGTGATGAAATCGGAGTCTGGGTACCCGGGTCAAAACGATTGGCAGCAAACCATGAAGCCAGTAAGTGGCGCAAAGACTGCATTCTAAAACCGGTGATAAGAGCGATCATAAAGCAGAGTCCTAAAGTGATCCAAGTCAGACGGGAAAGGCTGCGAGTCGAGGCGTTCATGATGGAGAATGGCCGATATGATGGTGAATATAATGTTCAAGTTTTTTCAGGGTATCACTAATCTTGAGCACCAGAAGAACTAGCAAGTGAATCACGAGTGATAGACTGTTGACGGTATAGAGTGGCTGAGCCATAGCTTAATTTTATATTAATTGATACCGACGCGGTGAGAACCAGCCGAAAGCAGGTTGTTGATCAAACATAACTTTGAAAAAGCATTTGATAAAAATGAGGCTACTGAGAGTCCGTAAGAGATAAAAATGGCCAAGATAAATAATCATTCGTTTAACCCGACGCCGAATAGAAGTGTAGATAAGGGTGGGTAGAATGAAAAAGCAGATATCAATAGCCAGCGGAATTATAAACAGACGAATATCGATGGAAAATGAAAGAGGTAACAAGACGATGAGACAAAGATAGAGAAAGCCACTAAAGAGGGCTTCGGTGGCAAGGAGAGCGATCTCAAAATCAAGCATTTGACCTTCCCAAGGAAGGTTATGTTTACAGATATTCTGCCACAAACCGGTATACCAGCGGTCAACCTGATGGATAAAGTCGATTAAGGTCGACGGATCTTGAGTAATGACTTCAGCTTGACTAATAAAACCAATTTTACCCAAGTGACGGCGGTGGATAGTAAAAGTTAGATCCATGTCCTCAGCCAGCGAGTGGGTGGGAAATTTAAACTGACGAAAGACTGATGAGCGGTAGACGGTAGCGCAACCCGGTGATACCACGATCCCCCCTAAGATCGATTGGGCGGCTTTATGGATGGTTTGGCCGATCTCGTACTCCCACATCCGATAGGCAGTGATCCAGTTCTTTTGGTAAGCGACCACTCGACCGTTGGCACAGGCGAAGTTTTGGTGAATATCCTGATCGAAAAATGCTAGGATGGCCGGAAAGAAGTTGGGGGAGATGGTAGTGTCGGCATCCAGCGGCATGATATAGGGATACTTTTGAAGCAAGCGCCATCTTTTTATGGCAGTGTTGATGGCTGCGCCTTTGCCCATATTTTTGGCATGGGAAATCACATGGGGAACGAGTTTTTGGGCGATACTGGCGGTGCCATCAGATGAGCCGTCATCGACAACATAGATTTGGTGGCGGGGAAGATAGTGAAGTAATTGTTTAATAGTGGTGTGAATGATAGCCGCTTCGTTGTGGGCGGGAATTATGACAGCGATGGGATTTCGGAGACGATTTGCCATAGGTTATCGAGGCAGAAGATTGATAACTTGTGAAGGGTTGACGACAGGTAGGCCGGCTTGGGTAACTTGTTGGATAACAACTTCAAATTTTTTCGGATCAAGACTGTATTCGCCGCCAGTCGTATCGAGCTGATGGAACATGAGAATCAACCACAGCTTTTCGGTTTGAGCTTGATCTAACCAAAGTTGCACTTGATCTAAAGAAACATGGTCATGAAGAGTGAAGGCATGAATGGTGTAGGGATCATTAATGGGAATGGGATTAAGGCCGCCGGTGGCATCACGCATCGAGATATAGTTGTCTTTGACAAGTTTGATAAGTTCGGGAGTGGTTTTACCGCAAGGAACAACATAGATGTCAGGTCTGATCCCTTGAGCCATTAAGTCTTGCTGTGAACCAATGATCTCGGGCGTCAAAATCTCTGGGGCGAAAGTGTCTCGGTCACAATTGTGGGTGCGACTGTGGGCAGTAATCTCCCAGTTATAGACGTGAAATAAGCGTTTGACCTGACCCCAAGACATATAGGCCTCATAGCCAATCAGGTCAGTCGGAATGGAGATGGCGGCTGTATAGCCATATTTGTTCAACAAGGGGGCAGCCAGCGTATATTGAGTTAACCACCCGTCATCAAACCAGAACGTCACTAGGCCGGTTTGGTTCCAGATAAAATCTGATTTGGCTGGGAGGGCAGGAGGTTGGTCTTTAGAAATGGCTAAGACTTGAGCTGTTTTCTGACTCTCATGTTCCAGCCAGACCGGTTGGGCCGCTATCCCCAAGAGGTAACTGGCAGAAAACCAGATTAATAGGGCGGGAATGATCAACCACTGCAGCATTTCCGGATGGAAAGAACGCTGGCTTGGGCTCATAAGTACTCCCGTTTATAGACGATAAAGGCATAGTCCTGATAGACCGGTTGGTAGGTATTATCCCGACTTGATTCGACTATCTGTTGGACTTGTTGGTTCGAGTCATTGACTTGATCGATATTTTTGTAGAGCAGGATGTAGTTAAAATGGGCATCCTTGACGGCTTGGCTATAGGCTTCAGCTCCCTCATGACCTTGATACTCAAACCAGTCAAAAGTGGTTGTTTGCAAAGGATGGTTGAGACTATAAGTGGCGAGCATTGAGGCGGGACCAGCTGCACTTAAAACGTAATCGCCGGTTTTAATGACGGTTTGAAGATAAGTACTCACCCCAGTGGTATTTTCCCAGGTTTGCCCATAATCAAAGCCCCAGGCGGCGGAGAGGGTCAGGGTGGGAATAATGATGATAAAAACAAAGACCAGAATAGCAGGCTTAAAATGGGAATTTGGGGAATCAATTAAGTAAGCCAAGCCAATACCGACTAAAATAGAGACAAAAGCGTGGGTAAAATAGAGATGCTTGTCGAAGGTAGCCAAACGATGGGCGGCGGCGTGGAGGCCAATAATCCAGACAGCGGCCAGGGTAATTGCCGCCCAGACATAGACTCGTTTAAAGTAAAGTAAGAGGAGGGTGCCGATAAGCCATAAGGGAGTAAGCACCAGAAGATACTGACTGACACTGCCGATGATCTCGGGGTAGGAGGCGATTTCAGTATCGCGGTGAGTGGAGAAATAGACCAGCAAACCGGGGATTTGGAAAATAAGGTAGATAAGTCCAATAACACTAAGCGGTAAGAGATAATAACGCCAAAAATAGAAGCGGTGGCGGAGAGGGGATTTAAAGAGAGCATGATAGCAAGCCAAAGCAATCAAGAATGGGGCATACCCCAGGATGATGACTTTCATAAAAATGGCCAGCATTAACGAGACTAATGAAAGAAAATACCATTTCCCTAGGAAAGCTTGAGTGTGAATGGCTTTAATCAAAGCATAGAAACTAAGAAAGAAAAAGTAGAAGGCGGGCATATCATAGGTGGCCAGCCGACTGACCAGCAGCGACAGGCCAGAAAAACCAAAGACAAATAGGGTAGCTAGCCGAGTAGTATAAGCGATCCGAGGGGGGACTAATTCGGCGGCAATTGCAGCAACAGTGATTACGGAGGCCAAGCCGAAGATGACGTTTAGCAAGCGGGAGCCAACAATCCCGAAGCTAGTATAGGCCAAGGCAGTCAGCGGTGGATAAGTATATAAACTGCCGGCCATCCAGTTGCCAGCCCCGTATGAGGTCCAATCCCATTGGAAGAGACCAAGCTTACCCAAAACGATATAGATGGCTTCATCGGTAAGAGGCGAGTTGTAATTAAGATTACAAAGGTAAACGGCGCTGAGTAGGCCAATGAGGAAAATATAAATAAGGTCACTGGAAAACCACTGAGTCCAAATTCGTTTCCACTGTAACTCATATCTCATAGGCAAGCCTGAGAGTCATAAAATGATAGATGATGGGCAGGAGGAAATAAAATTGGGCTTCGGACAGCTGACAGATGTAAAAGAGTCCGACACCACAACCTTATTTAGGATCACTTTATCACGAAAAAAGGGCTTAGAGAAAGAGACACTTTCCAAATGGACATTAGTAAATTAAATTATTTTCACCTCTCAAGAAACGCCGGGCTAAAAGGGCGATTTTGAAGTGGTAGTTATCCCAATTATAGGGGATGAGGTCCGGTGTGACTTTGATGATAGTTTTGTGGCCAGAATTGGAGATGGTGGGGGCGGAGAAGGGTTTATGGCGGGTGTGCATTTTGATGAGATAGTCGATCGGGCAGAGACAGAGAGCATGGACTTCTTGAGGATCCAGAACGAATTGATCCAGGCGGCGGTTGTCTTCAACCAGGTGAATGTCGACCACGGTATAGCGCATCAAGTCTTGTTGATCCCGGCCGAAAAAGAGTTTACGACCCAGATAGGTAAGGGTTTTAGGATTATAATGAATACCTAATTCTTCTTTGACCTCACGCAAACCGTCAAGTCTGTGTTCACCGGCTAAATAATAGCCGCCAACGGTAACGTCCAAAAGCAAGGGACCCCAGGAAGAATTGGGGCTGCGTTGCTGATAAATCAGGGCGGGTACGGGTTGTCGCTGAACGATCCAGAGGTGAAATACGCCTAGCCAAACCTGGGCTTTGATGGCTTGAGTTTTGGACAAGACTTGCCCCGTAGGGGCGAAAGCCGGAGGAGCGAGAATAGCCACTTTTTCCATTATCCGGATTATATAATAGGCAGATGATCGATACCCATTGCCACTTGAACTTTGCCGCTTTTAAGGATGATTGGCGGGAAGTGGCCGACCGGGCAGTGGCGGCCGGAGTCGAGAAAATGATCGTGGTGGGAGCCGATTTGGACTCAAGCCGGCGGGCGGTGGAACTAGCCCAAGCCCACCCGGCACTATATGCAGCCGTGGGAATACACCCACACCATGCGAGACAGTTACAAGCTACAGGTAACAAGTTACAAGAACTAATCGCAGAAATTGCAGAATTAACAAAGCAGCCGAGGGTGGTGGCCATCGGGGAAATCGGGATAGATAATCACGTATACCAAGTTACAAGATACAAGATACAAGATACCAGTTTAGAATCACAGGAACGACAAGAAATTCAAAAACAGTTATTCGCTGAACAGCTAAAGCTGGCAGTGGATTTAGGGAAACCGGTGATTTTACACAGCCGGGAGGCGAAAGAAGAAGTACTCCAAATAATTTCAAATTTAAAATTTAACATTTTTAATTCGCGAGGAGGAGTATTCCATTGTTTTGGGGGATCGAAAAAGTATGCCCAAAGGATTGTTGAAGCCGGATTTTATTTGGGCTTTGACGGGGACGTGACTTACGTGCCGGACCGGTTGGCGGTGGCTGCCACAGTACCGTTAGACAGGCTACTTTTGGAAACCGATAGTCCTTATCTAACGCCGGTACCTTACCGGGGTGGACGCAACCAACCGGCTAACTTACCGCTAATCGCCCAAATTCAAGCCGAGGTAAGAAACCTGAATCCGGCAGTCCTGACTCAAGCGACGAGTGACAATGCCCAGCGATTATTTAATTTCGTGGGATAATAGGAGTATGAAGGAATCGAGAACGGCTGCCTGGGTCAGGCGGCACCCGGTGAAAAGCCAGCGCCTCTTGGAGATTCTGCCGGGGGCTTTTTCCTGGTTTCTGATCATTTTCCCCTTGTGGGGATCATTTGTAGTACCAACACTGGTGGCGTATTACATCATTACCTTTAACGTTTATTGGTTGTACCGGTCGCTGACGATGGCGGCTTTGGCGATATTTGCCCATTTTCGCTTACAAGCGTCACAAAAATACGATTGGGTGGGTGACCTAACCTTATTTCCCGATTGGGAAAAAGTGCACCATATCGTGATTATCCCTACATATAAAGAACCATTGAAAACCTTGGAGCGGACGCTAGAGGCTTTAGGCCGACAAAGCTTTCCGACGGAGCGACTGGCGATTATGGTGTCGTTTGAAGTCCGGGAAGGTGAAGCCGCCAAAGCCAAAGCCGAAGAGTTGAAACGGACTTATGGCCAAAAGTTTGGCCATTTTTGGACGACGTTTCACCCGGATATCGCCGGTGAGGTTAAAGGTAAGTCGGCCAATGTCCGCTGGGGAGCGATTGAGGCGAAGAAAAAATTAGTGGACGAAGCCCACATCCCGATGGAATACATCACCATTACCAGCGAAGACGCCGACGCAGTGATGCACCCTAATTATTTTGCGGCCTTGGCTTACTATTTCTTAGACAACCCCAAACGCTATGAACGAATCTGGCAGGCGGGGATCATGTTTTACAACAACATTTGGGAAGTACCGTCACCAGTCAGGGTCCTGGCCTCGATTTTTTCGGTAACTCAGCTTTACGTCTTAATGCGGCCGGACTCGCTAATGAATTTTTCCAGCTACTCCACCAGTTTGAAACTAGCCGACACGATTGGGTATTGGGACACCGATGTCATTCCGGAAGATTACCGCTTCTTTTTTAAAGCTTACTTTGCCACCGGCGGGGCGATCGAAGTGGAACCGATATTTCTACCAATCTATAACGATGCTGCCCAAGCCCAAGGATTCTGGCGGACCATGGTGAATCAGTACGAACAAATCAAACGCTGGGCTTGGGGAGTCTCGGATGATGCGTATATCATTAAGCAGTGGTTGCTCTCACCCAGTCTGCCCTTCTGGGATAAGAGTTTAAGAGTCTTCCACGTTTTGGAGGCGCATTTCTTATGGCCGGTCAACTGGTTCGCTATCACTTTAGGAGCCATCTTACCGCCCCTCTTAAATCAGGAGTTTGCCCAAACAGTCTTGGGTAAAACCCTACCCCAACTATCAAGCGCCATTTTAACGATGTCCCTGGTCAGTTTGGTGGTTATATTTGTTATTGATGCCATTAACCGACCGCCGCGGCCAAAACATGTATCAATTATTAAACGACTGGCGCAGCCGTTTGAATTTGCTTTAATGCCGATCGTGGGATTTTTCTTTTCCGCCCTACCCGGCATAGACGCCCACACGCGCTTGATGCTGGGGCGCTATATTGAATATCGGGTGACGGAAAAGGTTTAAGATAAAGACAGGATATGAGGATACTACTAAGAATCAGGGGGTTAAGCCAACCAACGATCCGGTGGGGGTTGGGTCTCGGCCTGGTATTAATTGGGTGTCAGGGGTTGGTGTTGGTGGTGTGGGGGCTAAAACTACCACCGGAAATCCCGCTCTACTATTCCATGCCTCAAGGTGAACAGCAATTAGCCGAGAAGGGTTGGCTTTTGATCAGCCTCGGTTTAAGCCTGTTGGCTTTGGTTACCAACTTGGTAATTATCGGTTTATCAGGCCAACTGGTGAAAGTGTTTCCGGAGATAGTGACATGGCTGACGACGGTATGTATCTTGCTGTTAACCTTAACCCTGGTACATAGCGTGATGCTGGCTTTATGAATGAGTCACTCTTAGAGTTATGGCAGTGGATGTGGCAGCCGTTACTGGTGGCCGGAATGACGGCTGTGACCACCGCCCCGATGGTGATCGCTTGGTACAAACGCCGCGGTTGGTTGGATGACCCAGCCACCCAGAAACAGGCTAAGGTAGTCCACACTTACCCAGTACCCAGAGGGGGTGGCTGGGTCATTTTCATCGCCTTGGTGGTGGGGACTCTATGGTTTTTGGGTATAGACAAGCATAGCTTCGGCGTGTTGTTGGGAGCTTCGATCATCGCCGTGACCGGATTTTTCGATGACCGCTATGACCTGAACCCCTATTTAAGATTGGGATTAGGCTTTTTAGCCGCCGGAGCGGTGGTAGCGGCCGGCATCGGGATCGCCTATATCACTAATCCTTTGGGTCAAGGTGTGATCCACCTGAATTTACCGCAAATCCCCTTCTATTTAGGGGGCAAGTTGCACACAATCTGGGTGTTAGCTGACGCCTTAGCCTTGTTATGGATCGTTTGGTGTATGAATATGATTAATTGGTCTAAAGGACTGGATGGCCAACTGCCGGGCATGGTGGTGATCGCCGCGATAGTCATCGGGGCGTTGTCGTTGAGATTTGGGGACGACGTGACTCAATGGTCAGTGATTATCTTGGCGGCGATCACAGCCGGAGCTTACTTGGGCTTTTTACCGTGGAACATCTACCCTCAAAAAATGATGCCCGGTTATGGTGGGGGGGCACTGGCTGGTTACCTGTTAGCGGTGTTATCAATTCTTTCCGGAGCCAAGCTGGCGACTTTAATCCTAGTCTTAGCCGTGCCAATGATCGACGCGCTGTACGTGATGGTTCGCCGCTTAAGGCGGGGTCGGTCGCCGGTATGGGGTGATCGGAGCCATTTCCACCATAAGCTGATGGAATTAGGTTGGAGTAAGCGCAAAATTGCCGGATTTTACTGGCTAATGACTTTGATTTTAGGGATTGTCGCCCTGCAATTGAATACCAGGCAAAAAGCGTTTACAATCCTGTTAATGCTGCTCGGATTTGGAGCGGTACTAATATGGGTAAATTGGTTTATAACCTCATCAAATCGGCCAGGCCGCGCCAATGGCTAAAAAACGGAGCCATGTTTGCGCCGTTAGTTTTTAGCGGACTGCTGTTTGCCCCCGGTTATTTGGCTCAAGTGATGGAAGCGTTTATCCTGTTTTGTGGTTTAACGTCGGCAGTCTACCTGATCAACGACATCATGGATGTGCAGCAGGATAAAAAACATCCGTTTAAAAAGAAACGACCGATTGCGTCCGGGGACTTACCGATTCCGATGGCGATTTTTGCGGTGGTGGCGTTGTTATTCAGCGTCATGGCATTGGCCTGGTTTTTATCGTACTTTTTCTTTGCCATCTGTTTATTATACCTCTTACTGAGCCTGGCTTATTCGGGTTACTTAAAGCAAATCGCCATCATCGATTTATTGGCGATCGCGGCCGGATTTGTGTTGCGGGTCTACGCCGGAGCGATTGTAGTCAACCTGCATATGAACGTTTGGTTTTTATTGGCGGTGGTTAGCTTGGCCTTATTTTTGGCCGTGGGCAAACGGCAGTGCGAGCGGACCTTACTCACCGGGTTGGTGGGAAACTTAACCGGCCAGCGGTCGACTTTAAGCCATTATTCAGCCCGCCTGCTGGACATCTATACAGCCTTGTTTGCCGGGGCAACCTGGCTAACTTACGCTCTGTTTGCCTTTCAGCATCAATTTGAATTTATCGAAGGGCCGGTACCAACGCTATTATCCCGGGTGCCGCGGACGTTTATCTCGTCAAAATGGCTGATGTTTACCGTACCGTTGGTGATTTACGGAGTGATGCGCTATTTACAACTGGTTTACGAAAGAAACGAGGGTGAAAGCCCGGAACGGGTGTTACTTAACGACAAACCCATGCTAATCGCGGTGGTGATTTGGATTTTGATGGTCCTGTTTATTCTTTACGGGATGAGGTGACAGTTGGTGGACTTGGCCCTTACCTTGAACAGAAGGCTGGTTAGTGGCCAGATCGATAGTGACGGCGGTTTGTTCATCAATCCCCCAAATTAAATGGTTGACCGGGAGTAATTTTTGGAGTTTAAGATAGCGACGGCGGCCCATGAAACAATAGGAGGTATCGGTTTTCCTCCCACCTTCAGTATTATTAAGATGGGGAATGACGGTTAATTCTTTAAACAGATGGTTAAAACCATTTAAACCGGTTTGCCAGTGGAGGAGAGAACCGACTTTATAGATTTCATAGACCGGTAAAGCAAATTTAGAGAAAGCGATGGTGGCCGCTGAAGAGAGGGACAAACTAGCTTGACCAGTTTTAAGCCGTTGAACCAAGGCGCTATACAGCAAGGTATTTTGGAGATGATTGACAGCATAAGTCGGACTACCAGGACCAGTAAAAATGTAATCGGCGGTGTAAAGAGGCTCAATTAATTGCGGTTGATTAGCTTGGTCACGATGATTGGCAAAGATGCTGGTAACTTGGGGGTGAAAGTTGGGGAGTTTGGCTAAAAAAAAGCGGCGAATCTCCCCGTAGACAGCTCGGACATTAGGTTGAAAGCCGGCCGGGGTCGAAATTAAGACAATTTTAACCGAGGATTTGCCTAATAAAGTGAGGGCATGCTCATGTATCTGGCGGCCGACGGAGGAAATTTCACCTGAACCAAAGAGAGTTAAGGTGGCAGTTTTAATCATCGAGGCGGCAGACTTAAGACTAGAACCAGTTGGCGTGTCTTGAATTTGATATCCTAAAGCCTCGATTTTTAGCCGGAGCCGATCAGCTTGACGGAAAGCTTTTTGCCAGCGGTAAGTTTGGCGAAGCTGAGCTAAGCGTTGAATTTCAGGCGGAAACTGGCTGACAGGAGACGTAACGTGACGACTAGACTTCATGAACTACGAGGCTTACTCGGTCAATTTAGCGTAACGGGAGACAATCCAACCCTGTTTGCCGGACTCGAATTCAATTTTGTACCAACCGGTACCCGAGGATTCCAGGTAGGGGAACTTATCCCCAACATCAACCTGAGCCACTTCATTGTCGCCAACCTCCGGTTCAGAGCGGACCCGAAGCCAGCCAGTGCCGGTTTCGGTGATGGTAACGTAGGGTGGTTCCAACTCACCGGCGGCGGCAGCTTTTTTGGTGGGAGTCGGGGTAAGGGTCCCGGTCACTTTGGGGGTAGGTGAGGTTTTGGGAGCAGGGGTTAGTTTGGCGCCAGCGGTGGCATCTAATTGAGCCGAGGGCGTGGCTTGATCGAGGACAGCCCCTTCGGTTAATTCGGTCGCCCGGGCCAGTTGCGCGGTGGCGATCAGTTTATAGCCGTTTTTGGTTTGGGCTTTAATGGTTAATTCTTGATAGCCGGGGGCGGTTAAAGTTAAGACATGATCACCTTCGGTGACGTTTTCCAGGTGAAGGGGGCTGAAACCTTCCGGCCGACCATCAACTTTGACAATGACGTTTTCGGGAGTGGAGGCCACATCCAATTGACCGGAGTCTTTTTGGTTGATGGCTTCCAGGGCTAAGAGATAATGCGAGGAGTCATCGCTGGTAGCCCCGAACTGGCGGGCCAAGACGGTGACGATTGAAGGGGCCAAGGTAACGTCGGTCTGCCAATCCTTAGTCGGGTCGCCGTCGACCAAGAGGCGAACAGCGTAGGTGCCTGGTTTTAATTTGTCATCGTAATAGGGAGTCTGACCGACCAGCGAGCCATCCAGATAGACACCGGCGGGAGGGGTGCTGTTGACTTGAAGGGCTGACTGCTTTTTGGTGAGGAAAGGCAGTTGGCTGCAGCCGGCTAAGAAGAAACTGAAAAACAGGCCGATTAAGAGAAGATGGGGTTTCATCGGGCAAATCATAGCAGATGAAATCGGACTTGACAAATAGCAGGCCAGAAACTAAGGCAGGTCATGACTGCCGGGCCGTTTTGGGACCCAGTAAAAAGGCACCGACTAGACAGGGATTATCTTTAACTTGAGAGAGGGCTAGCGGTGGCGGAGTGACCAATTCTTGATATTGAGTTAGGGATTGAGAGACCCGATCGATTAAAAAAGGTCGGTTTTCGATGAGGCCACCAGAACAAGAAACCACCTCAGGGGCTAAAAAAACAATCAGATTATAGATGGCCATGGTGAGGTAGTGAGTCACTTGATCCCAAATGCGGTGATCATCGGGGACAGTCGATAAGGGTTGATTAAGTTGGGCCTCAAGCTGGAGGCTGGAAACATAGGCAGCGGTTAAGCCCTTGATTTGGTAGTGAGTATGAGACATACCACCGGGATGAATAATGGTCCATTCTGGCTCCAAGGGGACATCATAAAAACCAGCCTCGTCACGCCGGAGGTAAGCGCCACCCAGACCGGTGCCGATAATCAAATGGAGGAGTGAGGTTTTATCCCGGCCTAAACCATAGGTCATTTCGGCGGTGGCGGCGCAGACGGCATCGTTTTTGATAAAAATGGGCACGGAAAAGTGGGCGGCTAAATCAGTCTTAAAGTCGTGACCGAGGTAATCGGGTAAGTTAGCTTTAAGGACAGGAATCCCTGAGGAAGACAGTTTTAAGGCCAGAGAAATACCGATCTGAGTTAATGGTTGATCTTTGACAATGGCGGTGATAGCTGGCTGCAATTGATCCAGGGCAGCAGCATATTTTTTAGGGGTGGCGTAGGTAGCACTGGACAATTTTTTAGCCGGATCAGGTTGGGAAAAAGTGGCGACGGTGGTTTTGGAACCACCGATATCGACAGCAACGTACATACGAGATTAGTGTAGCACGAAGGGCTTTAGGGAGCGGAAAGAGTGGCGTAGAGAGCGGTAAGTTGCTGGCTCATGAGGCGGTGGATTTGAGGAGTGATGACTTTTTTAGCCAAGAGGGTATCCAGAGCACTGGTTTGGCGAGAGAGAATTAGCAACCCGGTAGTCCGTGACAGACGGTACATGGTCTCAATTTTGTTGATCACGACCTGGAAAACGTTGTGGGCGCTCCAAGTCAGCCAACGATCACGATAAAGGGCATTGATCAGCTGCTTGAAACTGGCAAAAGTGACCGGTTGAGTCAAGTTAGTATCGCCAGCAGTTTGGTTAAAATAAGTCAGGGTATAGAGGTGAGGTAAAGTATCAGGTAGGTAGACTTCCTCTTTAAACAACTTGAAGTTTCCTTCCTGGTCATAAGCGTAAACTTCAAAGTGATACCAACCGGGTTGAGGTGCGGTTAGTTCTAGAATATAGGCACCGGCCTGAGGATATTTAACTGAGAGTGACCAGAAAGGATCAGCAACCGAGTCGGTTTCATCCAGCCGATTGGCCAAGGGGTATTCCAGGTCGAAGGTGGAGAGGGGAATGGCCTCAACCAGATCGCTACCAGCGTGACCAGTAGTTTGATCAGCGGGATCAGTCAGACGGATTTTGAGAGCGTCGTCGGCGTGGAGGTAAAGGAAACTCAAATCGGAGTTAGTGGGGTAGTAATGGCCGACGCGAGTCAAAACTTCGGGAGGAAGGTTAAAGAGGGTTTTGGATTCATCCCAAGGATCGTTGATCGCGTATTGACGCACAGGTGACTCAGCTTCTTGACTATGAGCGACCACAAAATGAGTGTTGCTGGCTAAGCGCTGGCGGAAGATAAGCGGCTGGTGGTCAACCTCCAGGAGATCATGGATCCGACTAGTGTTACTGGCGGCAATGACTTCGTATTCCAATTTGGGATAGCCGGGATCCAGATCGTGCAGCTGTCGGGCAATCCGGGTTAAAGCGCTCCAGTTAACGATACCGCTGCGCCACCAACCATCAGTGTTCTGGGGTAAGTTGAGCCATTGGTTGAGAGAACCGGGATTAAGATCGACTAAATTGGCGCCAAAGGGAAGTTTATCAATTCCATAATAACGCAAAACCATGACGGCGCTGGAGAGAGCACAGCCAACCTGACTAATGGTGCGGTTTAGATTGTCATACTGGTCACCGCCCCATTGGGGATTATGTTGGCTGTAGTAAGGGACGGTTGGTAAAGGAGTTGGGGTCGGCTCCGGTTCCGAAAGGTCGTAAACCTTGATGTTGTCAAAATATACCCCTGAGGGTATTACACTACCTGCTCCAACCCGCACTCCAATACTGCCAGATAAATAAGGACTATTATTATCAACAAATTCCAGTAGCTTAGTAAAATCGCTGTCACTTTCTGTCTTAATGAAAACTGTAATTTTGTTTCCGACTAACTCGATCCTCCATCTATAAGTAACATTGTTTTGGAAATTATATGTTGTCGTTGGCGGTGAATTTAACACACCGTAAGCTTTCCCAAGATACACACCATTTCCACTTACATGAACTTCATAAAACTTATCAAGTAAGGAAGAATTTGTATCTTTTATATAGCGAAAGGGTATATTTTTATCTGCTCCTGAAACTGCGACCATATCTAATTCATACGCGTAGTCTGACCAATTCTCTGAACCGCTCACGGAATTCCCAGTTTGTCCTACTTGATTAACAATCATTCCATATGCGTTATTTACAATTGCCCAATTCCCGGTTGTATCTGCCCCATTGAAATGTCTTGGAGTCCACACATTATCGAAGCCATTATCAAAATCTTCTGAATACAATTCATCACCGTAAGCTGCGTATGCTATAGAATTACTTCTTAAGAGAGCCAATAACGTACAAGCAAATATTAGGGAAGATATTTTAAGCATAATCCCTCATATAATGATTATTGATAGTAACATGTCATCATAATCTATGCTTTGTTGTCTATAGCGTGTTAAATGCCATATATGAGTAAAAATAATAATTCACCTCTAGAATGGGATGAAATACTAACAAATGAAAACTATTTAATGGAACGTGGTGGTATTGTTGATATACGAATTGCACAAGCAAAGAAGTGGTGGAATTATAGAAAAAAAGTGGTCAATATTGGAAGTGGTCAAGGCTTTTTAGAAGATATTTTTAGGTCAGAAATATTAAAAAACGAGGTAAATTGGACAGCCGTTGATGTTTCAGTCAAGGGTCTCAAAAGAATAAAAAGAATTCATGACAAAGTTCGTATACAAATTGGAAACATAACACATCTACAATTTCTTCCAAACCAGTTCGACTTAATATACTGCATGGAAGTTTTAGAACATTTAAACAAAAAGTCTGTGGCACTGGCTTATAAAGAATTAAATAGAATTGCTACACCGAAAGCTATCTATGTTATATCAGTTCCCGTATATGAGCCGCGCTCGCTAAAGAACCACCCTGTAGGACATAATAGGAAATATACACCTGAAATTGTTAAGGATGAATTAGAGGAAAATGGATTTAAAATAATAGAATCAAAGTACTTTTACGCTTTTAGGAAATTAAACTCAATTAAAACAATAATATGTCTTAATTATCATCTCCGAAGGCCTAATGTTGTAATGTTTTTATGTCAAAAATCCTAATGCTTTGTCGGTGGTATGAGCCGCATATCGGGGGCGTGGAAAGACACGTTAAGGGTTTGGCGAGAGAGCTGCGTCGACGGAAGCACCAGCTGACTATCATCACCGAGCAATATCAAACAAACCTACCGCTGGAAGCTAAGCTTGAGGGGGTGAAAGTATGGCGGATTCCCTACCCGGCTTTAAAGAGTAAACGGGGGGTCTGGCAGTGGCTAAAAGAGAGACGGGAGTTGGTGGAAAAGGCGGACTTGGTACATATCCATGACGTTTTTTGGTGGTATGCACCAACTCGATTGAAGCTCAAGCAGAAGCCGGTATATATCACCTTTCATGGTTATGAAGGCAGTCGGCCACCGCGCTGGCAAGCGGTGGTGCAGCGCAAAACAGCCGAGACCTGGTGCCGGGGGAGTATCTGTATCGGGGGGTTTATGAAAAAGTGGTACCTGGCTCGACCAGATATAATCCTCTACGGCGCAGCTGAAGTCAAGCCGGCACCATGGGTGAAAAGCCGATCAGCGGTGTATTTAGGCCGGTTGGATGAAGACGCAGGGATTTTGGAGTATATCAAGGCCATTCAAATAATAAAACCAGAAATCACTTTGGATGTTTACGGTGACGGTCCCCAGGCGGTGGAAGCGAGGCAAATGGTTAAACAACGGCGGTTACCGGTAGCGTTTCATGGCTGGAGCCACGAAGGAGACAAAGGGTGGCGAAAAACCCATTGGGCGATGGTGTCGCGTTATTTAGCGATCTTGGAAGCGATGCAAGCTAAAAGACTGGTGGTAGCGGTTTACAACAACCGGATAAAAAGAGATTATCTACTGTGCCACCCGCAGGCTAAAAATATGCTGATTGCCGGGGGGGCAGAGGCAATCGCCGAGCAGATGATGGCGCTAACGGCGGAGGCAGAAAGAGCCAAAATTAACCAAGCCTATCGGTGGGCGAAAGGGCAAACTTGGTCACATTTGGCCGATAAGTATGAGCAGTTATGGAAACGATAGAGTTTTCGGTGATTACGACGGTGTTAAACGAAGCCAAGACGATTAAGGCTTTATTGGACTCTCTAGCTAAACAGACTTTAGCGCCGAAGGAAATCGTGATTACCGACGCCGGTTCGACCGACGGGACGATTACGATCATTAATCAATGGCGGGAGAGACATAAGGAGATACCGGTGAGGCTGGTGGGGGTTCCGACTGCCAACCGGTCACAAGGAAGGAATCGGGCCATCACCGAGGCGAAGCAGGAGTATCTGGCAGTGATTGATGCCGGCTGTACCGCCGAGTCCCACTGGTTGGCCAGATTGGCTAAGACCTACCAGGAAACCGGAGCCGAAGCTGTGGCCGGCTTTTATTTAACCCGGCCGAAAAACATCTGGGAGAGAATTTTCTCCTTATATTTGGCGGTGCAACCAAAAGACTTTGACCCCAAGACTTACCTACCCTCGTCCAGATCTTTGTCACTCACTAAAACTGCCTGGAAAAAAGCCGGGAAATATCCGGAAAAATTAAATACCTGCGAAGATTTAGTCTTGGCTCAGCGACTGAAAGCCAAAACCAAAATGGTAGCCACGGCTAAAGCCTGCGTTTATTGGCAACTACCGCGGACCGGGAGTGAGTTTTTCAAGGCCATCGCCGGGTATGCTCAAGGGGACGTCGAGGCGCGGTACCGGCCTCACCTAATCAAAATGCTAACGGTTTACGGCCGATATTTAGTGTTTATAGTGGCTCCCTGGTTGTTTTTACTGTACTTACTCTACCCTCAGTTTAAATTTATCCGGGTGTTACCCCTGCCGGATTTATGCCTGACTTCGGTGGTGCAAATTATGGCCGACGTAGCAGTGATGTGGGGTGGTATCAAAGGTGGTTTAAGCCAAAATAGATGAATCGATCTGCTATAGTGAGGATAATTAGTAAAATATGAGGGAGGTGTATGGCAAAAGAAAAGACCACCCAAGAAACAGGCTTGATTTTGGTAATCACTTTTGGCGTTTTGTGGATGGTTAACAGTCTGGTGTTGTATTTGGCGCACCGATTATTTCCCAGCTACATTGTGCTGGGGACGGCCAATCTCCCGATGTGGTGGGCGGTGTTAGACAGCATGGCGGTGCTGGCGTTACTAAACACATTTACCATCCCGTTTGTCCGTCAAACCGAAGCCAAACGCGGCCAGATGTTTTCGAATAAAGAGTGGATGGTTTTGTATTTGGGGCTTAATTTCGTGGGGATTTGGGTGATTGCCCGGTTGGCAGAATTTATTGGTCTGGGGATCAGTTCCTGGATGGTAGCCTTAGTTTTGGCCGTCGTCTTGGACGGAGTGCAAGGAGTGGTGATGATGCAGTTGGAGAAAGCCAGGAAGAAATAGTTATCTTCCAAGATCTTCTAATTTCTTCCAATATCTTCCAATATCTTCTAAAATAGATTATAACGGAGAGGTGAAATACCATTACCGGTTGACTGCCTCAATTTTGGAAATGATCCAGCACCTGATAATTATCCGGGAAGCGATCGGTTTGGCCGCACCGGCAGAGGCAAGAGTAACCGAGATCCGACGCAGGTCATTGTTGAAAAGTGCTTTATATTCGGCCAAGATCGAAGGTAATCCGTTGACGGAGACAAGTGTTTTGACCGATAAGTCAAAACATAAATTAGAGGTGCAACAATTACTAGCCGCGTATGAGTGGGGGTTTAAACAGACAAGACCATTGACTGTGGGAATGATCAAAGAACTACACCGGATCAGTATGGCTAATTTGGACGAAACGCCAGGAAAGTTCAGGCAAGCACAGACAGCTATTTTTAACCAAGCCGGGGTGGCGGTTTATCTACCGCCGCCGGCGATGGAAATTAAAACCCGGATGGATGAGTTGGTTAAATGGCTAGATAAAGCTGGTGACCCGGTGCCAATTAAGGCGGTGGTATCCCACTTCTGGTTTGAAAAAATCCACCCATTCAGCGATGGTAATGGTCGAGTCGGGAGAGTGATGGTGACATATATATTACATCTGGGAAATTTAGGGTTTGGGGGAATGCTTAATTTTGAGGAAGTCTTGGCTGACAGGCGAGAGGAATACTATGCCCTCCTAAATGAGAAAGGTAAAGAGATAACTTTGTTTATAAAATTCATGCTGGAAAGTTTGGTGAAGGCGGCCGATAAATTAATGGTGGAGTTAAAAATTAAGGGAAAGCGTGGACCGGATGCGACCCTGCTACCGAGACAAAGAGAGATTTATTGGTTGATTAAAGATCATGAGGAAGTCAGTTTTGATTTTGTCAAACGACGGTTTCTAGCCGTACCGTCGAGCACAATCCATTATGATTTGGGGCAATTAATCAAAAAGGGCTTAGTCGATAAAATGGGGCAGACCCGGGGGGTCAGGTACCGGATACGGGAGCCGAGAGGGCTTTGAGAGCGTAGTAGAAACGGAGAGGGAGAATGAGGGAGAGGGAGATGAGCAGGGCATAGGCACTGCCTTCGGGACCCCACCAAAGGGTAAAGGGGATGGCTAAACCGACGATGAGACCGAGGCGGATCAGGTTGATGAGGCTTAAGTAATCTTGGCGTTGGCGGGAGAGATAGATGGGATCGGTAAGGGCACCCAAGACTAACAGGACACCAGCTAGGCTCAAAATGCGCATGAGAGGGACAATGGCCAGCCATTGATCGCCGAGGATGATCAGGGTAAGCGGGCGGGCGAAAAGAAAGATGACCAAGATGATAGGAATGATCAGGCTAGTGACGGCTAGGTAATTTTGCTTGACGGCGCGGACCAAGCGTTCCCGGTCGTCGGCAAATTTGGAGTAAACGGGAAAAGCGACCTTGTTAAAAGTCTCCATGGCTTCTTCAAAAGGAATGATGGCCAAGCGGTAGGCCATTTGGTAGAAACCAAGGCTAACGGCAGGCAGTTGACGGCCAATGATAATATCCGGGGTTTTACCAGAAAAGTAGGCAAAGACTCCGGAAACGGTCACCCATTTACCCTGATGAAGGATAGTACGGACTTGGGCGGAGCGGAAGTGGAAGCGGGGCTTGAGGCTGGGGATAATAAAGGAAAGGACGACTTCCAGGAGAGCTGAGGCGATCATGCCCCAAACTAAACTAATGGCGGAGCGGGTGGTGAGAGCAATGATGACTGCGACCAGGGCATCGGTGACGAGCAGCCCGGAGCGAAACAGAAATTCTGATTTAAAAGCTAGATTGCGTTGAAAAGCAATGATGGCCGGGTTGATAAAACCGCGAATTAGCGGAATAAAAGCCATGAGCCAAAGAATAGAAAGGGAATCGGGGGAACGGAAAAAAACGACTACCAAAGGGGCGGTGATAAAGATCAGCAGGGCAATCAGCAGACCGCGCATAATAGAGATGACCCAAGCGGTATTGAGATATTGCTTGAGTGCATTCTGTTTGGCTTGCTGAATCAAGAAAACATTGATGCCGGTCTCGGTGGACATTTCGAGTAAACCCAGGACAATGGTAGCCACACCAAAGACGCCGAACTGAGCCGGAGTCAAGAGACGAGCGAGGACAGCGGTGCGGACAATGGATAAAAGGCGCATCAAAATCCGGTACGAACCGATCCATTTGAGGCCGGAAATAGCTTGCGCGCGGTAACCCATAGCTTATATTGTACTGGGAATTTAGGAAAAGGATAATCAGGCGACGCGATGGCGGGGGCGGCCGTAGGTAAGAGCTTGGATATTGGCTACCCAGATATCGTACAGGTTGTCCAAGGCTTCTTGAGTGAACCAGCCAAAGCCTTTTAAACCGATAGCATTCTCGATGTTGGCCAAGGGAGTATTGACCAAATCTTCGCCTTCGTAAGCATAGCCGTAGACTTTGCCTGACTTCAAAGCATTGGCCATAGCTTTTTCATTGACTAATTCACGGTCCACGGTATTAACGATGATAACGCCTAATTTCATCATTTTTAGTTGAGGGCTGCCAATCAAATTAACGTTGTCTGGTTCGTGAGTGGTGTGCAGGGAAATGGCGTCAGATTGGCGCAAGAGTGATAATAAGCTAACCATTCTAATACCCGATGGCTTTTTCGGTGAACGGTTAAAAGCAATCACTTTCATGCCAATTCCCTGAGCTAGTTCAGCTACCCGACTCCCAATATTACCTAAGCCAATAATGCCTAAAGTTTTACCTTTGAACTCAAAGCCCATACCTAATTGGTATTTGCCTTTTTGGGTTTGGCGGTCGGTGATCAGGATGCGTTTGGCGAGACAAAGTAAGAGCGCTAAAGTGTGTTCGGCCACCGATTCGCGGGAGTAACCTGGAATATTGCTGACAGGCAGGTGGCGGTTTTTACAGTATTTAAGGTCGATCCAGCCAAAGGAGGTGGTGGAGAGACAAACGCCTTTAAGATTGGGAAGCGAATCCATAACTTTGGTTAATTGCGGTTCAGCTTTTTCAAAGCCTCCAAAAGGATCAGGGTCGGGGGCAATGATATCGGCACCTTTAGCCATGGATAATAGTTGGGAAATGGGGAGGGATTGGCGGTTCTGGGTATAAGTAACTTGGCCCAGCTTGCCAATAGCCCGTTGTTGAGCCAATTTAAATTCTGATTTCGGCGCGTAGATAGCGATTTTCATATATGTCCATTACTGGTAACATATAATTGATCGGTATCTTATTACCTGGTATATTAATTGTCATGGTGTTGTCCAATATGGTAGACAATGGTATAATATAGGCCTATGGAAATTAGTAATTTGTTGGCCAAATTTGGCTTAAGCGAGCGGGAACAAGAAGTTTATTTGATGTTGATAAAACGAAGTTGGAGCACGGCTTTACAATTAGCGCGGGTCGGCAACGTAAAAAGGACCACCTTGTACCGAGTGTTAGAAAGCTTGGCTAAAAAAGGCTTGGTGGAGACACAAATAGATGATAAAACAACTTTCTACAATGCAGCTGATCCAAAGCAGTTTGAGTCGTTGATTATACAACAGGAATCAAGGGCAAAACATTTACGGAAAGCTTACGGTGACTTGAGCAAACACTTGAGTATTCTGACACAAGCAATTAGCAAAAAGGAAACTGCCGTTCGATTCTATCGAGGTCTGAAGGGTCTAGAGTATTTGGAGTGGAAGCGGTGCGAGCGACCCAAGATTGATATTTGTATTTTTGATTCTGGTGATTTTTGGTTTGAATTCTTAGGCAGGGAATTTGCAGAAGCAATCCGGGCAGAAACAGTTAAACAGAAAATCCTAATTCGAGAATTGGGCAATCCATCAACTACTTACCCGGTTGAAAAGGATGGTGCTTGTTCGTGGACTGATAATCGGGAGTATGTATTAAAGCACTATGTCCATCGATTAGTTGAAAAGAACGAATTGAATATTACTCAAGACATTTATATTGTGGGTGGCGATTTCATCCATATTCATGGTTATCGGGATAATGACATCTTTGGAGTGGAACTAGTGAGTCGGTATTTCACGACAATGATGAAGCAACTATTCGAAACAATTTGGAACCGGGCAAAAGTGGTCGATAACTTTGGTGGAAAAAACGTTAAGAAATAATCAGGTTTATAGTTGGGCGAAACATCGTTAAGTCAATAATTTGGAGAGAATTTGGTGCATTGCGACAATTTCTTTGGGGGAAATGGTGCCGAGTTTTCTGATCAAGCGGCGGCTATCGATGATATAAAGATACCAACAAAGCAGGACGGAATCCTTGGCTAGAGCGGGATTAGTTTTGAGTTTAAGTTCGAAGCGATTAGCTTTCTCCATTTGGGTGGTAAGGAGAGCAATCAACACAAAGCGAGGATTGAGTCGAGTAACAGTGCTGGTAACGATTACGGCCGGCCGGTATTTCTTGATACCGGCGCCGATGGAGGGGTGGAATTTGACTAAATAGATATCACCGTCTTGGGTTACCATGCTCCCGCTCCTCAAGATAATCCCAAAGAGTATCCAAACCAGCTTGCTCGCTGGATGCGATAACACCTAACCCTGGCCGATTGGTAAAACGTAATTTCGTCAGGATGGCTTCTAAGGCCAGTTGGGTGAGGAGACGACTGCGATCAGTATCGGGGAAAAGTCGATCCAATTCCTCAACCACAAGTTTGGGCATTTTGATTTGAACCCGGCGATCGGTTTTGACCGAACCAGAAGAAAGCAGTTGTAACATCTCATGGAGAGTTAAATAGTGTTCGGCTTTTCAGTATAATGATGTTTATGACTAAAGGTCAGTACAGCGTCTCAGATGCGGTATTAAAAAAGCCGGATTTGTTGGAGCGAGAAGAAACAGTGCTTAGAGATATCACTAAGCGCAGTGGATTTGAAGCGGAAAAGCGGTTGGGGGACAGCCGCTATTGGACCAGAGATTTTGCCGGGGCGGTGTTTTATCTGGGAAAGTATCAAGGCAAAGCGGCGGTGTTAAAAATTCAAGGGACCAAGCCACCGATAGCGGAGATTGACCAGATTGAAAATTTTGCAGCCCAGAATCAAAGTCAAGTGATCCGGCCGCCAAAATTGTATGGGTACTTAAAATGGGATGAAACTAATAAATATGAAGCCTTGTTTTTAGAAGAGGTGGAAGGCAAGCCCATTGTCAGTTGCCCGACAAATGGTGAGGAGTTGAAAGAGTTTTTTGAGTTATACCAGGAGTATCGACAAAATTGTCTGATCAAGCCGTGGCTGCCAAAACCGGAATTGACGTTGCCGGAGATCATCGAAGCTGATTTCAATAATTGGCGGCTGATTGCCAAGAAGTTATATCCAGTTCACCCTTTAAGGAAAGCCAACGACGCCGGTTTAATCGGGGTGGTGGTGGCTAAATTAAAGAATGAATATCAAGCTTACGAACCGCAGTTTATTCATGGGCATTTTTCTTACTTAGATTTGCTTAAGACCAAGAGCGGGGAAGTGATCTTATTCTCCAATTTATTTTGGAAGTACAAGGCGCCATGGTATGACTCGGTATTCGGGCAGCACTGGTTTAGGTACCGGTTATCGTCGATTAAGGAAATCGCCCCGAAAGAAGTAGAAGCGCAAAGAGAGCTGTGGCTAAAGGAGATTTGGGCGTTGGCTCAAAATGAAGAAGATAAAAAACTGATAAACTTGGCCTTGCTCGAGCGGGCGGCGGCGGGCTTGAATTTAGATGCGTTAAGCGTAGACCCGAAAATCCCGATTACCGAATATTTAGTGGAAGCGACCAGACAGGAAGTGAAGCGACTGCTTTAGGATGAAATTTTTCGATATCTAACCGCCCTGCCTTGGCCCAAGCGTTCTATTTTCTTTAAATCAATTAGTTTATCGGTAACTTGATTAATTGTTGGTCGGGGAATCTCGAGTTCCTCCGAGAGCTCTTTTGGGGTCGCCTCAGTGAACTTTTTTAAATATTCCCAGACTTTAAGTTGGGAGGGCGAGAGGATTTTTTCCAGATTTTCCAAACTTAATAAATCGAGAGCGAGAGTTGATTGTTTTAATACAACATCTAAAAAGAAGTCAATCCAGGGAACAATGGTAGGCTGCTTGGTTTTAAAGGTTTTCTGACTCTTCCGTAAAGCTAAGTAATAATCCGGCTTATTATCTTCAATAATTTTTTCGTGGGAAACATATGGCATATAGCTATATCCGACTTGCAATAGCAGTAAATTGGTTAATATCCGTGACAATCGACCATTCCCGTCTTGGAAGGGATGAATTTGCAGAAACTGAACGACAAAATGGCTAATGACTAATAGGGGATGATGGCTTTCTCCGGATAGGGCAGTTTGGGTTGCCCCGGTTAATTCGGTCATGGCAAAAGGGGTGAGATAAGCGGGGGTGGTGTCAAATAAGAGACCAACTGATTGACCGGCGGCGTTGATCATTTGGACTTTGTTTTCTTGCTTTTTATACTCCCCTCGGTGAGCTTGGTCTTTATCGACGTATTTTAAGAGTTCCAGGTGAAAGTGTTTAATCAAGTTTTCAGAAAAGCGTAAGCTTTCCCATGAATCAATGACATTGACTAAGAGCTCGAAATAACCCCGAACTTCTTGCTGATCCCGATCAGCGAATTGTTGGATTGAGATACCACGCATGAGTTTTTGGATATCCTCATCGGATAACTTAGAGCCTTCAATGCGGGTGGATGCCCCGGTCGAGGTGATAATAACCGATTTTTTTAACCGGCTCAAAATCTGGGGGTTGAGTTTGGCGCCGCCAACCCATTGACCCCTCAAACCATCAATTTGGGCAATTTTTTGCCAGATTGAGGCTGGGAGATTTTTAAGCAGGTGATCAAGAGAAGAAAGGTTCATGGGGGGGTTCTTATATTCTGGATATATATGATTATATAAGATTATCGATTAAGGTACAAGAGATCTTTGGGCAGGGATGACATGCGGTGGGCGGCGGCGGGCTTGAATTTAGATGCGTTGAGCGTAGATCCGAAAATCCCGATTACCGAATATTTAGTTGAGTCAACACGGATGGAAGTGAAGCGACTGCTTTAGGATACAATTTTTTGGTATCTGACCGCCCGGCCTTGACCTGATTCGTAATTAGGCTTATGTTTGGGTTGTTTGCAAGTCAATAGAATAGGTGAGATAAATAACCCTTGTGGTACAAGGCCAGGAGCATTCCTAGTAACATAAAACCGGTTAATTGTTTCGCCTTTATATGCCATCTGAATTTCCCGATAAAATAGAGACATCCAATTATCAAAATCAGATGGATAATGCGGATTGCTTCAAAAGGGTAGGTATTTAGTTGGTAGATATAGCCTGGGTAAGGAATACCAGGTAAGAAACTAAAATTTCTGGCAGCCTCTATGGTTCTCCAGGTTATTAACACGGGAGATATGTGCGGGAGAATGTAGACGCTGTCAAAGATCTGGTCAAGCAGAATATGGGTTGTCTGTAGTATAAGAGCATTAAATAAGATTTCTTTTAATGGAATTGAATTATTAAGTCCGAATAGCCATCTAGCCACGAGCAAAACAAGGGTAAAAAAAAGGAATCCTAAACCGTATTGTATGGCGGCAGTGAAGATTAGAGGGAGAAAAAAATCGATGATGCCCATTAGAATAATCATAGCTTGGCATTTGAGTATTAGACAATACACATAGAACATTGACCTTGCGTAAAAGACCCGAAGGGTGGTAGAACCGTACTTATGATATGGGATAATTTGGCGATTGTGGATGTGGAGACGACCGGGGGTCGGCCACCGTTTAACCGGGTGATTGAGATTGGCGTGGTAGCGGTAGACTACGGACGGGTAAGCGGGACTTATTCGCAGTTGATTAATCCTGAGTGCTGGCTGCCGCCGGAAATTACCAGCCTCACCGGGATCACCCCGGATCAGTTAGAAAATCAGCCGACATTTCCACAACTGGTACACCGGTTATTCCCATTTTTAGACGGCCGAGTGATGGTGGCTCATAACGTCCGGTTTGATTTGAGCTTCTTGAAAGCCGAGTTTGACCGGTTGGGGTATACCTACAACCCCAAACACTGGTGCTCGGTTCGCTTATCCCGGCGGTTATTCCCTCAATACCGAAGCCACGCTTTAGACCGGATCATTGAGCGGCACGGAATTAAAGTAGCCTTAAGACATCGGGCGCTGGATGATGCCCTGGTAATTTGGGAGTTTATGCAAAAACTTGAACCTCAAGTAAAGACTGGCTTAATCGAAAAAGCCGTGGGTGAGGTGTTAAAGACACCGGCTTGGCCACCGCGATTGGCGAAAAGTACTTTGGATAAACTGCCAGCGGCACCGGGTGTCTACATTTTTTATGACGCTGAGGGGGTGCCGGCGGCGGGGGATTTAGAATCGCAATTAATTGAAGCGCGACTGGTTAAGGAACAACAACCGATCTATAACCGGAAATTGAGAACCACCCGGGAGTTAATGGCTTTGGCTTTAGTGATGGATAGCCAAAAATATTTAAAAGCCGACAGCAGGCGGCAGAATGGCTGAGGGCTCTAACCGAAGAGCAGCAGTTGTGCTAGAAATGGATGGGGTTGGAAAAAACCAAGCGGGGGTGTTTTGGCTATCATTTAGGTCAATGCCGCGGAGCTTGCGTGGGACGCGAGCCAGCGGCTAAATATAACTTGAGGGTACTCAAAGCGTTAAAGCAGAAAAAAATGTTGGATTGGCCGTTTGCCGGGGTGATTGCCATTAGGGAAGAAAATGAGGTTAACGACCGAGCGGTGACACATATTTTTGATAATTGGCAGCATTTAGGGACGATAAGCGATGAGGCGGAAATAAACACCCCCGGGGTGTGGGCGCAATTCACCCCGGGGGTGAACAAGTCTAGATTAGACCTAGATACCTATAAAATCCTGAAGCGATATTTGCAGGCAAATGTAAACAGAGTAAGGTTGGTATCAGGTGATAAAATCAAGTCATGGATTACCGATTGAAGGTAGAGTACACCCGGACCGGGGATGAATTGAAGCTCCAGGGCATGCATTACGCGCCTAAGAAAAAGGAGGTGGGGGTGGTGTTTGTCCACGGCATGAGCGGGAATTTTGTTGAAAACGATTATGCAGACGTGATGGGTAAAACATTGGCAAAGAATGGCATTGGTTATATCTATGGGCATAATCGGGGATATGGGCATATCAACGATATCGTCCGGGGAAAGCCAAAACCGACGGGCGACAACGAATCATCGAGGCAAGGAGCCTGGTATGAAAGCTTTAGCCACTGTCCCAAAGATATCGATGCCTGGATTAACCAGGCCGTGGCGTTAGGCTATAAAAAATTAATTGTCATCGGTCATAGTTTGGGGTGCTCGAAAGTAATTTATTGGTGGCAAAAGACGAAATGGGAAAAGAAAGTGGTGGGAGTAGGCCTAGTGTCGCCTGTGGATATGGTGGGGTCAACCATGACGCAATTTACCCCCAAAGAATTTGAGGGATTAATTGAGGAAGCCAAGGCACTAATGGCCAAAGGCAAATACACGAATCTGTTATCAAAGCCCTTTGATAATGGTTGGTATAACTTAAGCGCCAATACGTTTATGGAGGAAATGGTCTCCCACTGCCCGGCTGATGTCTTGCCCATTTACCAGCCGGAAAACAAGTTTGAGGCGCTGGCAAAAATTAAGGTACCAATATTAATGCTGTATGGCGACCATGAGCTAAATAAAGATACGGCAGTAGAAGATTTGGCACTTTTAAAGAAGAAGGCTACTAGTTCGGCCAAAGTGGAGACAAAGATAATTGCCCAAGCCAACCACAGTTATGAAGGCCAAGAAGTGAGGCTTTCAAAAACGATTTTGAAGTGGATAAAAACTTTATGAATGTTGAGGTTGTATTGAAGGAACTGGGTCAAAAATTTCCGGGCGAGAAGATATTTAGGAACGATGAGAAACAGCCAACGGAAATTATTTGTGAAATTGAGCCGACAAGTGAACACCCAGAATATTCGGTGGCAGTAGCGGTAATTGATCGGTCAGCCCCCCACTTTCATCATAAGACAGAAGAAGTTTATGAGGTGTTAAAGGGTGAGCTAGATCTTTATATTGATGGTAAACAGCTGAAACTTAAAAAGGGCGAGAAATATACGATAAAGCCAGGAATAAAGCATTGTGCCGTTGGTCAGGAAACCTGGATTAAGGTGACAGCCCGGCCGGGATGGAAAATTGAGGATCATATTTTGATATGAATAGGCACACCATAAAAGCCATTTTGTTTGATTATGATGACACGCTAGTGAAGTCGAGAGAGTCGGTATGGCAGGCACATAAACAGACGGCGAAGACATACTATGATTTTGAATTGACTGATGAAATGATTGGGAGACATTGGGGTAAGCCGTACCCGGAAATGCTGGTGGGAGTATACCGGAACCTGGAACCATATGATCAAATCCACCAAAAGTACATGGCAGTCAGAGTCAACTTTCCCATGAAGGCACATGATGAAAGTGTTGGCGTACTGAACCAACTACTGGATAATTATACGGTGGGGATTGTCACGGCTGCCAACCGGCAATTGATTGAATTGGATTTGCAGAGGTTAAATTTCCCGGTGGAGAGGATGGCTTTAATCCAAACGGCGGATGATACCACCGTACATAAACCGGACCCTAAAGTATTCGATCAGGCTTTAAAAAAACTGGCTAAAAAGCGGATTAAACCTACTGAGGTACTGTATGTGGGTGATGACTTGAGTGATTACCAAGCAGCGAGTGGTGCAGGATTGCAGTTTGTGGGAATAGTCAGGAATGGCATCAATCCGTTTGAGAATTATCAGATCAAAATAATCAACAGTTTGAAAAAGTTGGTGGAGATACATGATTAGTAAGGATTACATGAGGTTGGCAATACATGAGGCAAAGAAATCTACCCAACCTATCCGCTGTGGCTGTGTAATCGTCAAAGGCGATCAACTTCTGGCTGCGGCGTACAATTCCCAACATGATGACTCCGATCCTACCGCTCATGCTGAAATTAAAGCCATACGCGAGGCTGGAAAGCAGCATGGCCGTGGCTCGCTTAAAAATGCTACCGTTTACTGCACTTGTGAACCTTGCGTTATGTGTTTGGCGGCCTTGAGTATTGCAGGGATTTCTAAACTATTTTACGCTGTACCTCTCAAGAAAGTATTCGAAAAAGATAATATAATCCCAATCAGCCCACAGACATTCAACCGTGCTACGCCATGGAAGTTCGATACGATCAAGACGATTCATCGTAATATGTGTTTTAAAGCGCTCTATGAAGAATCAAGTGATTAAGCTCGCCGGTTGCATTATTCAAGACCAGAATGGCAAAATACTGCTGTTGCACCGTGATAACGGTAAGCGAAAACAATGGGAAACTCCGGGGGGGAAAGTGGAACCCGGGGAATCGCCGAAGCAGACGGCGGTTCGGGAAATTTATGAGGAATTGGGGGTGAAAGTAGTGTTGATTAAGAAGGTTGGTAAGGCAGCGTTTGAAGAAAATGAGCGGCAGTTCCAGTACATTTGGTTCCAAGCGAAAATTAATGAGGGATCACCGGCTATCCAAGAACCACAGACCTTCACCGCATGCCGCTATTTTACCTGGGATGAGATTAGCTCTATGTACGAAAAACTTTCTGCCAACACCAAGAATTTAGCGCGCACTTTTCAAGATAATAATATTACGCTTACCTAATTCCAAATGACTCAAACCAAAATCCTATTAATTGGTGCCATGGATAAAGAAATCGCCGGGCTGATCGAATTTTATAAGTGCCACTTAGACTCCACGCTACATTCCCAATACCCACTATTTGTTAACGAATCTAAATCAATTTTTGTTCTCCAAACCTATGTCGGTGATACCAATGCGGCTATCGCGACGACACTCGCTCTTAATCATTTTAATCAGGACATAATTATCAAGATTGGCTGTGTCGGCGGCAACAGTGCCGACGTAACCATTCAGGATTTAACAAAGGGGATTTGACATTCCCTCAAGATCCAGGTTAGACTGAATGTCCTGATGAATCTGCCCTTAAATCAGTCTTT
>MHDC01000024.1 GCA_001803415.1 Microgenomates group bacterium RBG_16_45_19
TTTGCGCTGGGATCCGAATACGGCCAAGATTGTGACCGATGATTTTGTGAAAATTACCAGAGGGCAGGATGTCGTAACCGGGCAGGGGATGGAATCGGACCAGGAGTTGAAGAATATTAAGATTAAGAAGAATGTTTCCGGGGAGATTGAGAATATTACCAGGGAGGAAATTCCGTAGTATGGCGGCTAAAAAGACCTGTCCCTGGCCTTCGAATGACCCCTTGATGATAAAATACCACGATACGGAGTGGGGGGTGCCCTTACACGATGATCGGAAGCTGTTTGAATTCTTAGTCCTGGATGCTTTTCAGGCGGGTTTAAGCTGGGCGATTATTTTAAAGAAAAGAAAAAACTTCAGAAAGGCGTTTGACAACTTCCATCCGGTCAGGATTGCAAAGTACTCTGCCGGTGACGTCAAACGTCTCCTCAATGACGAAGGGATAATTCGCAACCGGGCTAAAATTGAGGCCACCATAACCAATGCCCGCAAATTCCTGGAAGTGAAGAAAGAATTTGGGTCGTTTGATAAGTATATCTGGCAGTTTACTAATCACGGAACGGTTCGGAATGGTTATAAGACTCTCAAAGAGCTTCCGGCCAAAACCAGCCAGTCGGATGCGATGAGCACGGATTTGAAGGAGCGGGGGTTTAAGTTTGTGGGCTCGACTATCTGCTATGCCTTTATGCAGGCGGCCGGGATGGTGAACGACCATCTGGTACACTGCTTCCGTTACAAGCAAATGTCCAGTTCTGCTGGGTAGTTCTGACTTAAGTCACTTCTCCCAAAGATATTGCTTGAATAATCCCCTGAATTTGAGTTAGTTATACGATTATGTCCGAATTGCGGGCTGAAAATCTGGTCAAAAGCTACCGCAAAAGGAGGGTGGTGAATGAGCTCTCCCTGGTTGTGCAGCCGGGCGAGGTGGTGGGTCTATTAGGGCCTAACGGGGCGGGAAAGACGACTACTTTTCACATGATTACCGGATTTATCAAGCCGGAGAAAGGCAAGATTTTTCTGGGGGAGAATGACATGACTGATCAGCCGATGTACAAACGGGCCCGGCTGGGTGTGGGTTATCTATCTCAGGAGCCGTCTGTTTTCCGCCGGCTGACGGTGGCGGAGAATGTGATGGCGATCTTGGAGATGACGGATGGGGATAAGAAAAGCAGAAAACAGAGGCTGGATGAATTGCTAAATGAGCTGAGCATTGCCCATCTGGCGAAAAATAAAGCCTACACATTGTCGGGCGGGGAGAGAAGGAGGGTTGAGATTACCCGGGCTTTGGTGACTAATCCGAAGTTTATGCTATTGGATGAGCCTTTTGCCGGGATTGACCCGATTGCGGTGGAGGATATTCAGAAGATTATTTCACGGCTGAAGGCAAAGGGTTTGGGGATCTTGATTACGGACCACAACGTGCGGGAGACTCTGTCGATTACGGATAGGGCTTACATTATTTTCGAGGGGGAGATTTTGAAGTCGGGGACTTCGGAGTATCTGGCGAATGACCCGGAGGCGAGGAAGATTTATCTGGGGGAGAAGTTCAGGCTGAATTGAACAGAATCACTATAGTGTAGACCCAGCTTGACTAAAGCTGGGAAATGATTATTATTGGTTATCCCGCGTTGATGACAACCTGGGTCTGCAAACTATAACGAGATTAGTATAAGATAAAGCATTATGAACGAGGGATACTACCCATATTTTCGAGAGGAGATGAAGATCATGTGGTCCATTCTGATTGGAGCGTTGTTTCTGTTGGTTGTCCCACCCGCCTTTGCCGCAGAACAGACGGGGCAACCGGCAACGGATTCATTACAGGCGGCGTACGTGGAGACGATTTCGACGGCGCGTAAGGCCGTCAATAAATACGGCATTACCGATTCGGCCATGACGCAGATTCAGGCCGCATTGGCGAAGCTCGCCGCCAAGCCATCCTTGAAAGAGAGGGCGCAATACCAACATCTCCATGGCAGCGCCGGCGCAAACGCAGCCATGTTGACCAGCGAAGGCGAGGACGGCATCTCTTTATTCATCGTACGCTTCGACTCCGGACAGGCAACCCCTGTGCATGATCATCTCACCTGGGGTGTCGTGCATGTGCTGGAAGGACGCGACCTTTACATGCACTGGGAACCCAGATACAGTGGAAAAGACTCATCACAGGTTGAGCTTCGGATCGCGCGGGAATCGATCCTGGAGCCCGGTTCATCCGTTTATTGGTTCGGTCCGCCTCACGATCTTCACAGTCAGGAGGCAAAAGGCGCGACAGTTTGGGAATTGGTCCTGGCGGGAAGAAATCTTTTGAGCCCGCTCGTCCTGGAACACCGGCATTATTACGACCCGAAAACGGGACGTGTGACGAAGACTCCACCGAAGTAATGCCAGACAGCGGCTGACCCCTGTCTGGGGACGTGTCAAGCTGCGGTGCCATGCGTCACCGCTGGGAAAGATAACAGGTTTCCCATTAAATCTTGAAGCAAATAATGTCAAAGTTTAGAATAGCAGTTCTCGGACTGGGCGGGGTGGGGGGATACTTTGGCGGTAAGTTGGCTGCATTCTACGCAAACTCAAACGAAGTTGAAATTATTTTCATCGCCAGAGGAGAAAATGAAAAAGCACTCAAATCAAACGGCTTAAAACTGATAACCTCCCAGGGCGAAGAAATCATACATCCTTCTATTGTTACCGGTCAACCGGAAAAATTGGGCATAGTGGATTTGGTCCTTTGCTGCGTCAAAAGTTATAATCTGGAAATGGCGGTTGAACCGCTTAAACCCTGCATTAACGACCAGACTATTATTCTGCCTTTGCTGAATGGAGTAGATGCCTCCGAGAGAATTAAAAAGATATTGCCGCAAGGGGAAGTCTGGGAAGGCTGTGTCTACATCGTTTCCAGGCTGATTGCCCCGGGTGTCGTAAAAACAAGCGGCAGTATCAACCAGCTCTATTTTGGCTCAGAGCAAGGGACAAAAGAAAAGCTAGAGCGAGTTCACACTATATTCCGAACCGCCGGCCTTAACGCTCATTTAGCAACCAACATCTCTCAGACTCTCTGGGAAAAGTTTCTTTTCATCTCACCCGCGGCAACCCTTACCTCCTACCTGGACTTGAGCATCGGAGCCATCGTCAATGACGAGCAGCACCGGGAATTGCTGCTGAAGTTGTTAAAAGAGCTAAAAAGCGTTGCCGAGGCAAAAAACATATCCCTTTCCGAAAACATAGTTCAAATGACATTGGATAAAATGAGGTCTTTGCCTCCTGAAACGACGTCCTCCATGCACAGTGATTTTAATAGAGGAAACAAGACCGAGATTGATTCATTGACGGCTTACGTAGTTAAGCTGGGCAGAGAGTTGAAAGTTCCCACTCGCTGCTATGAACAGATGCTGGCCGGTTTAAAAGAAAAACTGTCCCATAAAATGTCTCAGTCATGAAAACCTTAGGACTCATCGGAGGGACCAGCTGGTTGTCTACGGTGGACTACTACCGGCTTATAAACCTGGAGATAAACAAGCGGCTGGGTGGTCTCAATTCGGCCAAGCTGGTTTTGTATTCCCTAAACTACGAGGAAGCCAAAAGGTTTGTGGACGAAAATAACTGGAAGGAAATTTCAGCTCTTTTTTGCGGCGCGGCTGAAAGGCTGGAAAAAGCAGGCATTGACGGTTTGATTATCTGCGCCAACACGCCTCACAAAATAGCCGATGATGTCCAGAAAGTTATCCGGGTGCCCTTGATTCACATTGCGGAGGTGACGGCCAAAGAAATCCGCAAAAAGGGGATTAATAAAGCCGGGTTGTTGGGGACCAGATTCACGATGGAAGATGGTTTTTTTCAGGACAAGCTAAGGCAGGAGGGAATTGAAGCGGTTATTCCTGAGAAAGATGAAATAGGATTTGTTCACAACTCGATTTTTGACGAGCTGGGGAAGGAAATTTTTAGGCCGGAAACTAAGCAAAGGTATGTGGGCATTATCGGAAAATTGGTCGAAAAGGGGGCTGAAGGGGTTATTTTCGGCTGTACTGAGATTCCTTTGCTTTTGAAGCAGGAGGATTGCCCGGTGCCGGTTTTTGATACTACGGTGATTCATGCTAAGGCGGCGGTGGAGTTTGCGTTAAAGGATTAGAGGGCTGTAAAGCTGGCTAGTATCAGGCTGGGGAATGACAGAGAGGCGAGGTAGGTTTATCTGGAGGAGAAGTTTAGGTTGAATTAACGAAACGGCCTAGAGCAATCTGAACTTGTCTTAGGAAAATAACCAAATCTATGACTATAAACCTGTCAAGGTAGAGTTAAGCAGCACGATCCTGACTTAACAGGAGATGGTCCGTTTTTCATTATGTGATTAAACAGATATACCACGTCACCTAGCTGTACGGAATTATCTCCGTTCACATCAACTAAACACATATCACCCGGTATTGTCCATGATTTGAAAATTACGTTTACCAGATAGACAACATCGACAATACTCAAGTTGCTATCCATATTCAAGTCGCCTGCAATGGCGTCACAAACGATAGACAAATTCAGTAAGACTGTGAAAGAATTGCTGGTATAATCTGCTGTGACCAAGTCTAGATCACCATCACCATCCAAGTCTATGAAACTCCCAGAAATCGGACGTTCACCTGTCCCATAATCTATCCTATCAGTAAAACTTCCGTCACCCTCATTCACATATGTTGTAATAGTGTTGCCCGACCAGTTGGTGACGACTAAGTCTTGGTAGCCATCACCGTTAATGTCGGGTATGATAATTGATGATGGAGCCGATCCTGTTGGGTATGTCGCCTCGGGGACAAACGAACCATTTCCAGAATTGGTCAGAATCCAAATTCTATTTTCTCCAGAACAAGCCACAGCCAGGTCGTTGTCACCGTCGCCGTCCAGGTCGCAAGGTGTTGCTGAAAAGGGATCCAATCCGACTGAATAATTGGTAATAAAATCAAAGTTGCCATCACCACTATTCAGCCATATCGCGATAGAATTGGTTCGTCGATCAGGTACTGCCAGATCAATATCGTGATCACCGTCCAAGTCGGACGGCAACACATTTCCAACCAATTCGCCCGCGGCGTATCCGGTTTTCAAACTGAAAGTACCCGCCCCATCGTTGACAAAGATTTGTAAAGAGAACGCACCTGCCCAATTGACGACAGCTAAATCCAGATCGCCGTCCTGCTCGAAATCTGCAGAACAAAGTGCCCTCGGCCAGGGCTCCGTAGCGTAATCTCTCCTAGTGGGGAAATTACCACTGCCATCATTTTCGAAGACTGAAATCGAATTCCCTCCCGTATTTACAACAACTAAATCCTGTAAATCATCGTTGTTGGCGTCAGTTGTGGCCACATAACGTGGTTCGGGTCCAGTGGGATAGTCAATCTGAGATAAAAAAGCCCCCTTCTGATAATTATTGAAGACTGAGATTGTATTGCTATTACCGTTCACTACGACTGCATCTCCGCCTTTCTGACCATCTAGTTCAGATGTAGCCGATGCATAAGGTGCGAGCCCGACTGGAAAATGCGAACCTGAGTGGAAAGTTCCATCGCCTCGATTTGAGTGTATGGTGAGCGAATTGCTGTAAGTGTTGGCTATAATGATATCGGTATCTCCGTCTAGATCTAAGTCCGACCCCGCGAGCGAGTAACTGCCACCTTCCTTCACCGTTCGAAAATCTACTCCTGTATCGAAAGTCAAATTTCCTTTGTTGGCAAAAACAGAAAAGCTGCTCGCTGAACCGTTAGCAACTATCAAATCTTGCAATCCATCATTGTCGAGGTCAATGGCGTCGAGTGCATGGGGATATTCGGTTGTGGCGTAGTCATACAACCATCCAAGGTTACCCACGCCATCGTTTTTGTAAATGGAGATTGTGGCTGAAATCTGGTTTGCTACTGCCAAGTCACAATCACCGTCGGCGTCAAAATCTCCACTTGATAATGAAATTGGAAATTGTCCAGATGCCAATGTATGAGAGTGTGAGAGCGTTGCACTTCCGTCATTGAAAAGCAAGGAAATATTGTGGCTGCGGTAGTTCGCGACGGCTACATCCAAGTCCGTATCACCGTCAAAATCTGCGCAGACGACAGAACGAGGACTATCGCCTACTGAATAGTCCTGTCTGTCTGAGAATCCTCCAACACCGTCATTGAGTAGCACGGAGATAGAATTATCTGCCCGGTTGGCAGTAACAAGATCTTGATCACCGTCGCTGTCTAGGTCTGAGTGAGAGACATAGCTTGGTTCCAAACCAACTGGAAAATCAGATCTTATCGGAAAATTGCCGGGTCCACTATTTTTGAATACAGATACAGTATTGGCTTGTCGATTTGTCACAACCAAGTCAACGTTTTCATCCCCATCTAGATCAACTCCTACTACAGCACTTGGATAATCTCCTGTCGAATAAGACTCAACTATTCTTAACTTTCCATTGCCATCATTCATAAGAATCACGACACTATCGACCGTAGAATTGGCAACGCCTATATCCCGATCTCCATCTTTGTCAAAGTCCCCTATGGTAACTGAAGCAGGACTGCTGCCAGCGTTTATACTTACCCAGGTATTAAACAAGTATTGGCTTAGGGCGACCGATGAAGAAACGAGAATTAAAGTTATAGCCAGCCCCAAGAATTTCCTGAGTTTAGTATCCAACGTGTACTACTCCTATCTCTAGCTACTCCAGAAGTTAATATAATCATTCACCATCAGTGTCAAGCAAAAAGGATTCGATTCAGATTGAGATATTTGGTTCAGGTGTCCCCCTTAAACTCAACCCCTTCCTGCGCCGATACTTATATTGTGCCTGCGCAGTTCGCATTTTCTAATTGCCAACCCCCCAAAATCGTATATATTTAAGAAGGAGCAAAAACCATACCCATGAAACTCGGACTTAAGCTCAGCCTCAGACAAACTCTGGCCCCCCAGCTAATTCAGTCCTTAAAAATGCTCCAGATGCCTATTCTCAAGCTGGAGCAGACCCTCCGGTTGGAGATGTCCCAAAACCCCCTCTTGGAAGAAGTTGAAGCCCTGGAAGAGATTACAGATTTGACCTCCCCGGAGCGGGCTGAAGCTCCCCCGGAAGAGAAGCAGAAGGAGCGGGACATGGATAAGATTGACTGGGAAGCCTACCTGGGCGAAGGGAATGAGTATAACTACCGGGGGACAAGGGAACGGGAAGAGGATAAGGGCGACTTCTATCCAGCTACCCAGGCTAGCCTTTCCGATCATTTATTAGAGCAGCTGGGTTTCTCCAAAGCTACGGAAGAGGAAATCCTGATAGGGGACTACATCATAGGTAATATTGACGAGAACGGATACCTTACTTGTAGCCTGGAAGAAATCATCTCCAACCTCAAGTGCGATCCGGATAAGGCTAAGAAAATCTTGGAGTTAATACAAACTTTCGACCCTCCGGGAGTAGGGGCTCGAGACTTAAAGGAATCTTTGCTCATCCAGTTGAGACAGAAAGGGTTAGAGGACACTTTAGCTTACAAAATAGTCTTCGAGCATCTCCAAGAGCTGGACAAAAAGGGTCCCACCCAGTTAGCCAAGACTTACGGTACCAGCTTAGAGCGGGTCCAGGAAGCCATGGACACTATTCGAAGCCTTTCACCTAACCCGGCTTTGGGGAAGTTTTCCACGGCGGCTTTGCCGGTGATACCTGACTTAATCGTAGAAAAAGTCGGAGATGAATTTGTGGTCTACCATAACGACCGGACCATACCCCGTCTTCGAATCAATCCGACTTACCGGGATTTAATAAGAAAAGGGAACAATTCCCCCGCAGAAA
>MHDC01000025.1 GCA_001803415.1 Microgenomates group bacterium RBG_16_45_19
TAAATCCTGAATGGTTACCGTTATTTAGGGTGTATTTGGAGAAGAAAATGATAGAACAATGGCCTAAAGGATCAATCGGAGCATCACGTGACGAGAGGCTTATTGCGCGGATCGTTAAACATTTTGGTCCATGGGCTTTATCATACAGTGTGGGGGAGTTGTCAAGATTAGATACTGGCGATTTTGGTAACTCTGACCCAAGGATTCAAGTAGCTAATAAAACTTGGGGTGATAGATCAGCTGAGGGGGGAAGTGGACCGAAGAAGAATCATTAAGAATGTTGAATGTCTTTGAGGAGGAGTTGGAGGGAGGTACGGCCGTTGAAGGTATTTTCCTGAAGGGTGAAGGCGAGGTCGAGGGGGGCGATTGACTTCACCCCGGGGGAGACTAGACGCTGACGCTTCTCGCCACCCCCGGGGTGTGAGTTGCTCCCAAAGCCAAAGCCGATGGCCGAGAGGATTTGACCACCGGGGAGTTTAAACGTCAATTTGAGGTGATTGCCGGTCTTACCAACGAGGCGCCGGGAAAACGGTTGAACGCCACGGAGGGCAAAAACCGGTTCCCGGTTACCCAAGCCAAAGGGTTTTAGTGATTGGAGATCTTGAAAGAGTGCCTGGGTGATGTCTTTGAGCTCGATCAGGCAGTCAATATCAAGGTTGGGGTCAAACAGAGCCGGATCAATGGTTTGAGCAGCGGTAGCAATAATGGCTTCTTTAAATGATTGAATAGAGGCAGTTTGAATGGTGAAACCGGCAGCCATCGGATGACCGCCGGCATTAAGGAGCATCGCCTCATGAGTCCGGATCAGTTCGATAATGTTAACCCCTTTAATTGACCGAGCTGAGGCTTTGGAAATTTCTTGATGTCGGCTGACCACTATCGCCGGACGATAAAAAGTCTCAGTTAATTTGCCGGCAACCAGCCCGATAACCCCTTCGTGGAAAGAGTCAGCGGCGATAAAAATTAACGGTCCAGGTTCGGGGGTGACACTGGAGACGGCTTGATCAACCAAAGTTTGAGTTAAATCCTGCCGAGTAAGATTGGTTTGATTGAGTTGGGTTGCCAGTTGCTGAGCTCGAGCTTGATGGTGAGTGCAGAGCAGACGTAATGAATCCATGGCGTTTTCCAGACGGCCGGCGGCATTGAGACGGGGAGCAATCATAAAATTAAGATGATAAGTAGATAACTGGCTACCCGGCTCCAAGCCGGCGGTTTGTAACAGGGCTTTAAGACCAGGTCGAGTGGTTTGACTGATAGCGATTAAGCCGGATTTAACCAGACTCCGATTCACACCCACCAGCGGCATCATATCGGCCACGGTGCCAATGGTAACCAGATCCAATGTCTGAGACAGCAAAGATCCGGGATCTGTCTGAACCAGGGCTTTGACGAGGAACCAAGCGATACCCGCACCGGAAAGGCGATCGGTATGGACTAAAGCTTGATGGGGAGGTAAAGTCTTTCCCGGTTGATGATGATCAGTAATGATCAGCGGAATGCCCTGGTTAGCTAAAGATTTGGCGGCGGTATGGGCAGTAATGCCATTATCAACAGTTATGATTAATGGCTTATGGTTGATGATTGATGATTGATAAAGAGATAAAGCGTCACGAATGCCTTTAACCGAAAGGCCGTAACCGTGCCGCTTGCGCGAGGGAATAAAAGGATAAGCTTGAGCCCCTAAGGCATGCAGGGATTCCCACAAAATGGCGGTAGCACAGACCCCGTCGGCATCATAATCACCATAGATAATGACGAGTGATTGATGTTTGATGGCTGATTTGATCAAACGGACAGCCTGATGGAGATGAGATTGATTGAGGCCAGCGGCGGCAGCGTTGAGGGTAAGAGGGGAGGCGGGTTTAAGATAGTGAGTAATGGCCGACTTTGATTTAAGACCAAGACGAGTAAAAAGCTCAGACATGATTTCTTGGCGGCGGGCGGCGGCCGTGGTCGACTTAAGGGTATGGTTGATGGTCCAGTGCATAAGCTAGAATAGGGGCATGTCAGTCCGTGAAGTTAAGTTACCACAAGTGATTATTTTTGTCTTAAACGAAATGCGCCAAGCCGGTTTTGAAGCCTATATCGTCGGTGGGGCAGTGCGGGATTGCCTGATCCAACAGCCAACTCACGACTGGGATATCACCACCAACGCCACCCCGGAAAACAGCCAACAAGTCTTTAGCGGCAGTTTTTATGACAATATATACGGGACTGTGGGGTTACCCTTTGAAGCTATCAAGCAAATGATGGAAATAAAGGGCTGGCAAGTAGGTCCGACCACTCAATCAGACTTTGCCAAACAGGTAGTGGAAATTACCACCTACCGAACCGAGCATGGTTACACCGATCGACGGCGGCCGGATAAAGTTGCCTGGGGTAAAACCTTGGCGGAGGACCTATCCCGGCGGGATTTTACCATCAACGCCATGGCGATGAAGATCGAACCCCAAGAATTGCAGGGCAGGTTAGTACTGGCTAAAAAGCGAGACGAAGCTTTGGTCCAAATAGAGTTGATTGATCCTTATGGGGGTGAAGCTGATCTAGAGGCTAAATTAATCAAGGCGGTGAGGGATCCACAAGCGCGCTTTGAGGAGGATGCCTTAAGAATGTTGCGGGCAATCCGCATCGGCGCCCAATTGGGTTTCAATTTGGAGAAACAAACCTTAGAGGCAATTAGCCTCCAAGCTAATTTAATTAATCAAATGGCAATGGAGCGGATTCGGGATGAATTCTTGAAAATTTTAATATCACCGTTTCCGGCCGATGGAGTGAGACTACTGGAGGGCACCGGTTTGTTAAAAGAAATTATGCCGGAATTGTTAGCCATGCGGGGAATCAGACAAGCCGGCCACCACCGCTTTGATGTCTGGACGCATAGCCTGGAAGCCTTGAAGGCTTGCCCCAGTTCCGATCCGATTGTCAGACTGGCAACCCTACTGCACGACGTGGGTAAGCCGGTGACTTATCGGGAACAAGGTCCAAGGGGAGTGACCTTTTACGGTCATGAAGTGGCGGGAGCCCGGATGGCTAAAACTATCGGCCAGAGGTTGCGTTTATCCCGGAAGGAGATTGACCGGCTCTATATTCTCGTCAGGTGGCATATGTTTGCCTATACCCCAAATATGACCGATGCCGCCATCCGGCGTTTTATTCGACGGGTGGGTTTGGAGAACATTAACGAGATGATGCTCCTCAGAGTCGGTGACCGCGTCGGTGGTGGTTCGCGAACGACCTCTTGGCGTCTACGGGAACTCCAGCAGCGGATCGGTGAACAATTGTATGAACCGCTTAACCTGAAGGATCTTAAGGTGAACGGGACAGAGGTGATGGCGGCGCTACACCTAACCCCCGGTCCACCAGTGGGAAAAATCTTAAATCAGTTATTTGAAGAGGTATTAGAGGATCCGAGTCTAAACGAAAAAGAAAAGTTACTCAGACGAGCCAAAGAGTTGGCAGCAGCTTAACGGCGGCGTTTTTTAAAGTGAGCCAATTTGGCCGCCAGACGATCCCATTCGATGAGTAAGGGGGCAGCAATAAAGGGGCTGCTGTAGGTACCGGAAATAGTACCAATTAACAAAGCCATGACAAACCAGCGGATAGTGACCCCGCCAAAGAGGAGCAGCGATAAGAGCATAAAGATGATGGTCAGCGAGTTATTAATAGACCGGCCGATAGTTTCGGTTAAAGCTAAATTAACTAGGTGAACATAAGGCACACTCGGAAAGCGTTTGGCGCTTTCGCGAATCCGATCGTAAACCACAATAGTGTCGTGGACCGAAAAGGAAAGAATGGTTAATAAGGCAGTCACAAACAGGGTATCGACTTCAACCCCATAAAAATAACCCCAGAGCGCAAACAGGCTAATGACCACAAAAGAGTCATGAAACATAGCTAGAATCGCCGAGACACCATACTTCAAATTTTTAAAGCGGTACGCGATATAAGCGAGAATAGCTGACCCCGCCAAAAGCAGGGCGACGACGGTTTTTTGGAGCAACTCTTGGCCTAGAGTCGGGCCGATGGTCTCAAAGCGAATTTCAGTCATAGGAGCCAATTGAGCGGTGGTGGTAGCATTGACCAGCTCGGCTGAAGCGGTAGCCAAATGATAGCGGAATAAATCGGCTTGATTTTTGTTGAGCGGACTGGTCCTTAAGACCAAAGTATTCTCCTGAGTATGAACCACGGCGGCCAAAGTCACCGTCGAGGGTAGGTAGGCGGCTAATTGAGTATCAGTCAGGGGAAAAGCCGGCGGTAATTGAATTTCCAAAAGTGAACCACCAGTAAAATCGATGGCAGGTTTGAAGCCGCCAAAAAAAAGCAAGATTAAACCCGGGAGAATTACCACGGCCGAGAGCAAGTAATACCAAGTGCGGTATTTCATGAAATTGAGAGGTGGTTGCCTAGAATTTGGTGTTTTCATACGGTCTTACCCCGGTAAAAAATCCTGAGTAAAGTCCGGGTGACGACTATCCCGGTAAACAAACTGATAAGGATACCTAAACCCAAGGTTAAGGCAAAACCACGAACCATCCCAGAAGTGTTTAAGAAAGACCAATTTAAGGGATTAAACAGGATAATAGCAGTAATAAGGGTGGCGACGTTGGCATCTTTAATGCTATCCCAAGCCCGGCCAAAACCTAATTCCATGGCGGTGCGCCACGGTTTACCGGCCCGCATTTCTTCTTTGAGCCGTTCAAAAATGAGAATGTTACTATCCACGGCCATACCAACCGAAAGTAAAAAGCCGGCCAAACCCGGCAAAGTCAAAGTCACAGGAATAAACTTATACAAGGCTAAAGTGATGATACCATAAATAATTAGGGCTATATCGGCTAAAAAACCTAACCAGCCATAATAAAGAATCATAAAGAGCATGACCATTTCCAAACCGATCAAGCCGGCTCTAAGGCTCTTTTGGACTGATTCACGGCCTAAAGAGGCACCGATATTTTTCTGCTCGACGATGGCAATTGGGACCGGTAAGGCGCCGGCATTAAGCTGGATGCTCAGGTTTTTGGCCTGATCAAGCGTAAATTGGCCGGTGATAACAGCGTTGCCTTGAGTGATGGCCTGGTTAACCGTGGGAATGGTCACCGGTAAATTATCTAAAAAGATAGCTAAAGGGCGATTAACATTTCGGGAAGTTAAATCGCCAAATAATTGCTGACCAGTGTCATCAAAGCTGATGGTTACCTCCGGAGCACCAGTTTGACCGTACTGAACCGAAGCCTTTTTCAGATTTTTGCCAGTTAAACCCGTCAGGATAAATTGATCCAGGCTGGCAGCGTCAGTAGCCTCGGGGGGTAGTTCCCGAAAATCAAGTTGAGCGGTCTGGCCAATAATATCCAGGGCTTGATTAATATTAGTAATGCCGGCTAATTCGACAATCAAGCGATAATCATCTCCCACCTGAGCGGTTTGGATTAAGGGTTCGGCGACGCCAAATAAATCGACCCGGCGAGCGATAATGCTCCGGGCGGATTCCAAGGCATCAGCCTGATCAGCCGCGGCAATTTGACTCATGTCGGTCTGAAGGACAACATGGGTACCACCCTGAAGATCCAGGCCTTGCTTGAGATTAAAATCTTTTTGAAAAGTATGACCGCCAAAGGTGAAATTAATCACCGGCCGAGTCAGGGTGGTATCAAGGTGGAGCGGGCCATAAGTAAACTTCAAGGGTAAAGAGGCGGGTAAATCAATGACCGTGGCAATGACCGTTAAAGCCAATATCAAGATGAGTAGACGATGGGACCTCATAGACAATGAAAAACAGGTGCTAGTATACGGGGAAAGAATCAGTTAAACCAGAGGCAACTGTCTCATGTTTAGAAAAGTATAAGTAATCTTCCCGGTTTTCAATGACAGGTTAACGTTGACTTTGTCTTTGGGCTTGACGCCGACTTGCCGGACAAAAGGAGCCGGAATAACGACGGCTAAAGAATGACCAGAGCGGATGACTGATTCGGTTAAAGTGGCGGTGGTCATACGCTGGGCTCTTCCTTGGTGGTCCGATCGACCAAACCCTCTTCATCGCCGATAATCATAATCCGACTTTTAGAAAGGATGGCTAAAAGAAACGGGTCTCGGCGGCTTTTCCGGAACATAAATTCCGCCTCGGTCATAACGGTGTAATTAATCTCGGTTTTTAAACGGGTTTGTTCCTTTAAGACAATTAGATTTAGTTCAGGCATGACGACGTCGCCGACCAAGAGGAGATCAACTTCGTCGCTCAACCGATCTTTACGCCTCACGAATTTTCCGGAAAGCAGAGCAAACTTAACCTTGCCTAGTTTTTTCCGATTTTCGCGTAGGTTTAAACCGACACCGGTAGATTTGGCGACCAAACTTAACAAATCTTCATAGAAATCGTAGGACTGGTTGATGAAGTAGTAGAGACGATTACCCCGCTTTTCTTTTTTAATCAAACCGCATTTGTCCATCCGGTCTAATTCTCGTCTGACCGCATTAATTTCCTCATCGGCTATACGAGTTAGCTGACGGACATACAACATTTCCTGGGGATTGTCATAAAAGATTTTCAATAATTTGACCCGGACGCGAGAGATGATGAAGTCCTTCAACTGCGCCATAAGAAAACCTCCCGGCAGGTTGAATATGCAAATTTCATTTATTGTACAACAAAAGTATACTCAATCGAAGAGTGAAATTAGACTTATGAAGCAGTTAAAGTCTAGAGATTGAGGTTAATAGGCCACCGGAGTATTAAGACCGACAACGGCCAGCCAAATCCGACCCGGATTAAAAGCTACCGGTTCACCCTTTTTAGTGGTAATAACCATCCGGCTTAAACGATCTTTTTTGGACCATTTGGCTTCAATGGCTTGGCCGTCTTGAAAGACGAGGGCTTCACCCTGACCGGCGGTGGCATAAAGGCTGTGTTTTAATTCATCGATGGAGGACAATTCTTTGGTAACAATGATAACCACATTTTTCGCCGTCAATGGTTCACCGGTATCTAAGTCCAAATGAGGTTCACCACCGGTGGAACGTTTATAAAGATTAGCGGCGGCATCATAATCCCAGCGAGCGTCAAACTGCTTATAACCCGACCAGAAGTCATGGCTGATGGTGGCTACGGTACCCCGCTGGTCGACGGTGGCTTCGGTTTTAAATTTAAAGGGAACAAAATTTTCAGTCCAATCAACTCCCTTTGGATCTAAGTTAGTCCAACCGCGATCAGCACCAACTTGATAGAGGCGATTCAAGCGGGCTTCGACGCTATGTTCCGTGGCGACCGGTTTGCCGGTGCGGGTTTCGTTGCGAATATAGGTGGGGGCGCCAATGGAAAACTGATCTAAATCGTTGCCTTTGGCATAACGCCAACCATATTGACCGAGTTGTTCAATGGCCTGAGCCCGTTTATCGGTTTTGCAGGGGCCAAAGTGACCGCTAGGTAATTTATCGGCGCTGCAATTGGCACCGCCGACGTGGGCAAATAAGGGGGTCGCCCCATACTCTGAAACCCAATCAATAAAGTAAGTCCGCACCGATCTAACCGGAGCCACCACCACATCCGAACGGGCGGCATCACAAAGATAGATGGGCATAAAACGAGTCACCCCACCTTCGGCCACGGCTTCATAAACAATATCTGAACGATTGAGACCGGAATGGGGCCGAGCATCGGGACTGTTTTCCACCATAACAGCCAAAGGCCGACGTTTTTCCCAAATTTCCCGTTCTTTGACGGTATACAGGATTCCGTTTAACGGACAAGCCTCTGTCCGAGGGGCCGCCGGGTCAATCACTAAGCTGCCGTCATTGCCGGTAGTGACCTGGTTGGTGGTGGAGGTGACTGCCTGACTGGAAAAATAGGCGTAACTAGCCGCGGCACTAACGAAATATAGGAGGCAGGCACCCAAGAGCAGGCGTTTTTGGGTCATAAGTTTAAGCTTTCTTTGGCGTTTTCTTTTTTACGGCTAAATCAACGGCTTCGCGCTCTTCTTTAGCAAATTCATAACCGGCTGGTTGGCCGCTTTTAACGGCTTTAGCATAGATGCGAGTTTGTTCCCGGCTATGAAGCGACGTAATGACAATACCATTATTATTTTTGTCAAGCAAGCAGAGGCAGAAACTTTGATCACCGCCGGTGTCGGCAAATGGGTTATAGCGGAGAAAACCCAATTTTTGGAAATGAGAATAATTCTCCAATTTAATGGTTTTAAGATCACGATTAAGACTGTCAATTTCAGAGCCGACTTGAGTAAATGAACGAACCAGGTTGGCTAAGAGGCTTTTTAAGTCTTTTTTAGTAACACCGGCAGTAAATTGGACAAAAAAATGTTTCAATAAGAAAAGGTAAACGGTTAGCCAGATCAGCCAGACACCCAGGAAACCCAATATAATTAAAATAAGATAGAATTGATTATCTGAGCTCATATTTGGTTTAGACGCTTATGGTATTATACCTTCATGGCAAAGAGAAGAACTCGGAAAGATAAAGTTCAAGCCAGGCATAGCCTCAGTTATACCTGGCAGCAGACGACTCCGTTGGAACCTCAAGTCTATGATAACCGATTAAAGCCGACCCAGCTACCGCAAACCGCGACTCGGTTAATCCAACAAGATTTGGGTAAAAGTCTTCTAATCGCCCTACTGATTATCCTAATAGAAATGGCTATTTTTTGGGTTGACCAACGATGATTTTTTACTGTCCTAATTGCCAGCAAGAAGTGGAGGCTATGGTCCGAGAAACGTTAACGACCAAGAATCAGCGTCTGGCTTATAAAGCCAATTGCCCCCGGTGCGGTCAAGACTTATCCGAATTTATGCCACCAACGACCGCGACAACTCCCCCAGCCAAAGGTGAAACCTAAAAATGTATAAACCCGACCGCTTCATATTGCAAAAATATGCTGATCTACTGGTGAATTTTGCCTTAAACTCCGGCCGGGGGGTCAAACCGGGTGAGGTAGTCCAAGTCCTGGTACCCGATGTGGCCAAACCATTCTATGGCGCTTTACAGCGATCAATTCTTCAAGCCAAGGCCATGCCACTCATGCGCCTCTTAGCCACCGGTTTTGAACGAGACTACTTTAATTTAGCCAATCAAGAGCAACTCAAATTTTTTCCCAAAGCTTACCTTAAAGCACGAGTTAAATTGCTGGATCATACCATCAGCATTTTGGCTGACAAGGATCTGAAGGCTTTAAGACGGGTACCGCCGGCAAAAATCATGACCCATGCCGAAGCCCAGAAGCCTTACCGCATCTGGTTATTCGACAAGGAGTACGAGGGTAAATTTACCTGGACAGTTGCCCTTTACGGGACACCGGCTATGGCTAAAGAAGCTAATTTAAGTTTAACTGATTATTGGCAAGAAATTATTCGAGCTTGCTATTTAGACGATGAGCAGCCGGTGAAGCAATGGCAGCGGCTAGAGACCGAGATCAAGCGGCTAACCCGCCGGCTGAATCAATTAGAGATTGAAACGATCAAAATTACTGGTGAGGGGGTCAATTTGACCATCAGTCTAGGCCAACAACGTCGCTTTATTGGTGGCGGTGGCCGGAACATCCCTAGTTATGAAATTTTCACCAGCCCGGATTGGCGGGGGACCGAGGGCGAGATCAGCTTTAATCAACCCCTGTACCGCTATGGTAACCTGATTCAAGGAATTACTTTATATTTTCACCAAGGCAAAGTGGTCAAAGCCACGGCTAAACAAGGTCAAAATTTGCTGAGGGAAATGCTGAAAAGGCCGAATGCTAATAAAATTGGCGAGTTCAGCTTGACGGATAAGCGCTTTTCCCGTATCCGCCACTTCATGGCTAATACTTTATTCGATGAAAATATCGGCGGCAGTCAGGGTAATAGCCATATTGCGTTGGGTATGTCTTACAAAGACGCGTTTGCCGGCAATCCCAAGCAGTTAGGAACGAAACTAGCAAAAAGCTTGGGTTTTGTGGATTCGGGTGAACATTGTGATATAGTCAGCACCAATAAACGCCAAGTCGATGTCCGCTTGGTTAAGGGTCGATGGTTGACCATTTACGCGGACGGTTCTTTCTTGATTTGACGATAACCTAGCTGATTAAGTATCCTTAGAGTATGCGGCAGGTATTGCAGGTGCTGGCTTTGAGTTTATTACTGATCGGACTGTATTATGTTTATCACCGGACGCCAGTGGTAAGGGATTACTATCTTTGTTATGACCGGGCTTACCAAGTTTACGACGAAAAAGGGATGATTATCCGTCGGGCTAACTTAGGTGATGCAGCCATCTGTCTGGAGCGAAAGGCGATAATCCTTCAAGGTTTAGAGTGTATGACGGTGATAGACCAGGAAAATCCGATGGGATTAAAAGAGCGACAACGGCTGCAAACTTTAGCCCGGTCAATGCTCTGGGGACCAAAGGATATCACCCAAATGGTCAAGGAACACAACCAAAAATGTACTGCCCTAAAGACCATGATTAAGTTTGACCCCAGATTAAAGGTGTGGTTTTAAAATTTATGTGGTATGGAGCCCATGTCTCAATTGCCGGCGGAATTGATCAAGGAATACGTCGAGGCGAAGACTTAGGCTGTACGGCCATCCAAACATTTGGCGGGTCACCGCGAACCATTAATTTCACCCCAATCGCCCCGACCGTCGTTGCCCACTATCAGCAACTAAAAACCAAAAGTCGGATCAAAGTCCATATCCTTCATGGTGTCTATCTCATCAACTTGGCCAGCGAGAAAGCCGAATACTTGCAAGCCTGTGTGGCTAACCTGATTTGCTACCAAAAGTTAGCTTATGATCTGGGCGCTTTAGGAACCGTGTTTCATGTCGGCAGTCATAAAGGTTTAGGTTTTGAAGCAGTCGCCGATCAAGTCGGTGCAGCTTTAACCCAAGTGATTAAAGCCTCACCCCCAGACGTGGACTTAATCCTGGAAAATACCGCCGGTCAAAACGGAGCCATCGGAGCAGCTTATTCAGAATTAGCCTCTTTGAGAGATAGAGTTGAGAGACAAGGAGCGGCGGGACACCGCTTAGCCATTGGCTTAGACACCCAACATGCCTTTGGGGCCGGTTATGATTTAAGAAAAATGGCCGAAGTGGAGCGGTTAGTGAATGATATTGATCAAACTTGGGGCCTGGAAGCTCTTAAAGTCATCCACGTTAATGATTCGCAAGTTGGCTGTGGCACCAAGAAAGACCGTCACGCTAACCTTGGTCAAGGGGAAATCGGTTTAGCTAGTTTAGGGCAGACCATCAACCATCCTAAGTTACAGAGTAAGCCTTTGATCTTGGAAGTACCCGGAGATGATCATAGCGGTCCCAGACGAGAAGATGTGGCTAACTTAAAACAATTATTGAGCAATAAAGATGAAAACATGGAGTAAAAGCAAACGCCTGAAAGTGACGGCAGCGGCCAGTCTAATCATTCTGATCGCGGCAGTGGCTAGCGGCAGTCTGCTTTATGGAATCAGTCGAACCTTAAACTTAACCGAAAGCCGCTCCTTAAAAGCGTTAAGCTTAAAGTATGCTCAGAGTGACCCGGAACTGATGGTGGTTTACCTTCAAGATCAACAACAAGCTCATTGCACCGCTCAAACTTTAGGTTTGACCATGACTTATCTAGCCCCGCTTAAATTATGGGAAAATAGCCAAATCGGTGAGTGTCAATTTGGCTTAACGAGCTATCGGGGTCAGCCTCCCCGAGTTTATTTATCTAAAAAAGAGACAGCCAAAAGCTTACTAATTGAGCAGCTGACCCTAAGCCTGAAAAGTCCGGAGACAAATAGTTTAGCCCATGACCAGTTTGAGGTGACCAGCATTTGGGGGGAACGGGATGGCCGGCCATACCAAGCTTACGTCTTAGCAAGTACCACCGAACAAGCTTATTTAGTGGAATATTATCCGGCTGATCCGGCCGGATTGACTGCGGTCAAAGAGTTGGTTAAAAGCCTGAGGTCCCGGAATTAAGTTGTTGTTGATAGCCGGTGACGGCAGTTTCCAGACGATTAAGGGATTGATTGATAGTATCCAGATTTTGGGGTCCGGTGGTCGGGCTGAAGAGACCCAAAGGGTGAGCCAGAAAAAACCAGTAATATAAACCAATTAGGAGCATAAAACCGAGAAGGAGAGCCAAGAGACGCATAGACAATCAACTAGGGTTGATTAGGCAGGCAAAGAATATTAGATATGGTGATCGGCCGGTTTAGATAATAATCGTTACAGCTAAACGGCGGGGCAGTCATATAGCCAGGCAACGGAGTGGGAGTTAAGGGATTGGGCGGTAGAGTGGGGGTGATGCCTGGTAAGTAAGAGGTAGTGGGGGTGGGACTAGCACCGGGAGGGGCGGTGGGGACAATGGTAGTCGGTTGAGGGATAGGGGTGGGGGCAAAGGTATCGTTACCGAGATCCTCAAGATTATCAAGGATATCATCCAGATCTGAATCGCCCGAACCACCGCCAGTAATGGTGTAAGTATAAGTGCCCATATTGGTTTCAACGATCAGGGTGTAATTGCCTCGACCACGAAGATTTAGCTGCCATAATTTCATGTTTTTGGCGATATCATCAAGCAAACTATTGACCCGACCAAAGCCCTGGAGGCCGGATTTTATTAGGTTCATATCGGCATCGTAGAGATTGACCGTACCATCAGCGAGGATTTCCAAATACTCCAGACCATTGGGACCCAGGCGTTTAAGCAGCACCCGTTTGACCTGATGTTGGGTGGGGGTAGTCGGGGGAGTGTAGCGCAACTCTTGGTTGAGTAGCATTTGCTGACGGGCTCGATAGGCAAAACCGTAGGCCAGTAAACCAATCACCACCAGGCAAGCCAAAAAAATGAGACCGACGACCAACAGGCTCTTGGGAGTCAAGCCGAGTCTTATTTTCGGGGCAGGCATACTCTTACTCTAACAGGAATTTTTTTCGTTGGTAAGGGATAAGCCAAACAGCAAAAACCCCCCTTCTCTATTTTTCAAGAAGGAGAGTTATGCTCTAACGCTCTTTGGCGTCAACGTTGAACCATGATGGTTTGGCCAGGATTAAGCTCGGAAGCGGCCGTAGCCACCAGGCGATTGTTGGCATCAATATGCAAGAAGTAAAGGGTGTTGGCTTGGGATGAAGTCGGACCCGGATCTTCGGGAATAGCGGGCATATAAGTGGGGACTAGATCGGAGGCCAAGTCAAGTCCGGCGGTACCGGCATCAGTGGGGACGGTGGTAATCTTAGGATTACCGCTAATATCCTCAGGGAAATTACCTTCGTGTTCAGTGCTGTACTGATAGAGCGAATTAGTAACGGCGTATAAGTCGGCACGCCGTTGAGTATCACGAGCGGAGGCAAATTGACGACTGGGATTGACAGCCACCAAGACCACTGCAATTAAAATACCCAAAATACCGATAACGACTAAGAGTTCAATCAGTGTGAAACCTTTTTGCCAGGCGGGCACAAGTTTCCTTATGGACATATGGGTTTCACCCCCCTTCATTTGCCATCACTATCAGGGAAATAATCTTATATCCAGATGGCAGTACTTTAACTATAGCGAGGTCAAGAAGCTCCTGTCAATCTGAGTTTGTCTGATTGTTAACCAGGTTTAAGGCGTCGATAATCGTAGTCTCGGCGGGAGTCGAGGACGGCGGTAAGGTTTGAGGCTGGCGGCTGAGTAACCAAGCGACGCGACCAAGGTGAAGCAGAGTCAGACTCAGTAAACCCACCCCAATCACCGTAATGAGGAGATTTAGAGAGAATTTACGGGTTAAAGGTATCAGCCACATAAAGCCTGACAGTGAGCATCACTTCAGCCAAGTCAGTTTGCCCAGGTGAGGTGATCAACTCCAAATTAGTAATTTCTAATATATACGGTAGACGCTCGAACTGCCGTAAGAAAATAATAGCATTCATGGGGGTGGTCGTCAGTTTGATAGTCAAGGGAATGACTTGACGGTTAGCCACTATAACCGGTTTAGAGGCACCCAATTTAACCACGCCTTGGGGATCGACGGCCGAGACTACTTGCTCGATATCTTGAAGGACGTAGACAAAATCATCTTCGGTGGGAAAAACATAATCCAAAGCCGCTAAATCCGCCTGGTGGTTTAAAGCAAAATCCTGAAGCGATTGGCTACCCTCAGTGACCTGAGATAAATTCACCAACTCCTGCCGGGTCAGGGCGATTTTCTTGACTTGTTGATTGGTTAAGATAATTAACAAGCCAAGGATAACCGCGGTCAGGCCTAAAGCAGCGAAACTGATTAAGATAAAGATTTGGGCTAAATGGTGGTGATGGCGGGTTTTGGCTTCGACGGGTAGACTCATAAACTTGAAACTAATTTGAGGTTTAAACTAAAAGTAACATTATCTATCGCTTCCAGAGCGGACAGTGGTAAACCAACCTGATCGATACCGGCCAACTGTTCCAGAGCGGTCTTATATTCGATTAAATCGGCCCGGGTTTGGGCGAGGCCGGTGAGAGTCAGGGTGTGGGAAGCGACGTCATAAGTGATATGGTGGAGCTGAATCGAGGGCGGCACAGTCCGGTAAAGTTCATCTAGAAGACTTTCAGGGCTGGTTTTTAAGGGAAATAAATTCAGATACTGGTGCGCATTTTGATTAATCTCGGCTAAATTTAAGCCCGCTAAATTGGGTTGACTGGCATTGGTTTGCAGGGCAGCGATTTGCCGGTTGATCGTCGTACCATAGACAACGGTGGCCAGCCACAAGACTGCGCACAGAACCAGACTGGGTAAAGCCAGCATCAGACCAGTAGTCAGACCGTGCTTGGCTTCGGCTTGCTTTAACTGAGCCACATATAAAGCTTGGAGTTCGGTGGGGAGTAAATTTATCGAGCGGTCATCAGGCGGCGGCAAGACATAAGTTTTGGCCGCAATGTAGGCTAAATGTAAAGCCGAGGTGACACCGGGGACAGTAAACAAGGTCAACGGCAGGCGAATAAATTGGGCTAAGTAGGTGACCATTTGGGGAGAAGCTTTTTCCCCAGTCAGATAAACCCGGACAGTTTGGTTGGCGCCACCTTTCTGTAAATATTTTTGGACCATGGCGGTAATGGATTGAGAGATCAGGGTCATGAGCGAAGGTAAATTGGTGGCTGGAGTCAGATTAAAAGTACTCGTGGTCAGGGAAGTACCCCGGTAAACCAGAGTGACGCAGGCATTATTGGTTTCCAGTTCCAAAATTATCGCCTCCTCAGCTGGTTGAGTGGTAAGCATGCGACTGATCGCCGAAGCTGAGGGTTCGAAACTGATGGGATAAAGACCGGCGTGTTCCAGACAAAGGCGCAGGTGGTCGAGTAGATTCTTGGGGACAGCCGTAACCAAGACCAGGGTGTAAGTGGTAGTTAACTCTAGCAGTTTCCAATCGACATAAATATCTTCTTTAGGAAAGGGGAAAATCTTATCTATTTGCCAATTAACGGCTTCGGCGATTTCGTGTTTCATCAATTTGGGCAAGCGATACTGGCGGGAAAAGGCGTATTTTTCCGGGAAGCAAACAGCGACATAGGCTGAAGTGAAGCCGGCTTCGGTTTTAAGGCGCTGAAAGGCTTGAATTAAAGCCTGAGGATTGGTGATATCACTCTCTAAAATCGGCTGGGGGAAAATAATTTCGGCGGAACGGTTAATGGCGCCAGTCGAGGTCAAGGAGACCCCACGCACGGCGTTAGCGTGAATGGAGATACCGGCATGAACTTTTTTAGTAAAGGGTGAGTGACCTGATACCATAAAGACAAGCCCGACAGGAGCGGGTTACCTTAAAGTGATCTAGTTTCCATGCTACCATCTAGCGCTGCAGCTGCAAATTACCAACCACGGAATAGAGCGGAGCAATAATCATGAGAATCATGGCCCCGACACCGATGCCGACAACTAACATGACCAAGGGTTCGATCATCTGAGTGGTTTTTTTGACGGCTTCTTCGACTTCTTCCTCATAGAAAGAGGCCAAATCGCCCAAGGAGGTATCTAAGGTCCCCGATTTTTCACCGGCATTGATCATTTGGATCAGCAAAGCCGGAAAAACATGATTCTGACTAAAGGCGGCCGCTACGGCTTTACCCTTCATCACCGCCGGGGGGACAGTCTCAGCCAAAATGCGGAAACGGGGGTGGTTTAAGGAAGACAGGGAAATACTGAGGGCATCACCGATGGGAACGGCCGAGGCAACCAAAGTGGAAAAAATACGGCAAAACCGAGCAATATCTATTTGTTGCAGCAAGCGGCTGACGATGGGCACAGGGGAAATCAATTTAAGGATCAGGTGTTTGCCGGTGGTGGTCCGTAAAAATAGAAATAGACCGACCATGGCAATGATAATAAACGCGATAAGTTGATAACGAAAACGGGCAGTGATAACGGCCACGGTGAATAAAGCTCGGGTAAAGGGCGGTAAGGGAATGGTCATATTTAGGAAGACCCGGCCAATTTGGGGGAGGACAAAAAAGAACATTAAGAAACCGATACCGACCATAGCTAAAAATATAATTGATGGATATACCATGGCGGATTTAATTTTCTGAGTAAGAGAATAATCCGCTCGAAGTTGCTGTTCTAAATATTTGAACGATTCACCTAATGTACCCGATACTTCACCGGTTTTAACTAAGGTTAGAAAAAATTTATCAAAAGTTTTGGGATAGCTATTTAAAGCATGATTTAAAGGTTGACCGCGCTCTAAGCCATAAATAAGATCATCAATAATTTGTTTTAACAGGGGATTGCTACTTTCATTTTTTAAAGCGGGCAAGCCTTCGGTTAAAGGTAAGCCGGCAGTGATCATGGTAGTCATGTAACGGCAGAAGGAAATTTTATCAATCGGTGCCAAGGAACCGGAAACTTTACCTTTACGGCTTTGGGATTTAATGGTTAAGGGATTAAAGCCTTCTTTTTTAAGAACCACTGCCGCTTCCTCGGCGGTGGGAGCGGTTAGAGTGCCTTTGGTAACTTGGCCTTTGGCATTGGTGGCTTTGTAAGCAAAGAGCGGCATAGATCATTCGCTGGTGATCCGAGCGACTTCTTGAATGGTAGTCAAACCGGCGCTGACTTTATAGAGTCCGTCAACGACCAAAGTGTGCATACCCTCTTTGACGGCAAGGTCGTTGATTTTATCTTCGGCAACATGTTGAATAATCAGTTCGCGCATTGACTTAGACACTTCCAGAATTTCATAAATGCCGATGCGTCCTTTGTAACCGCTAAAACCACATTCCTTACAGCCTTCACCGGTAAAAAAGTCGGTGACCTGATAATCACCGGCCAACCGATTAATAAAAGCCAACATATCTTGGGACGGTTCAATCTTATGAATACAGTTGGTGCAGATTTTACGCACCAACCGCTGGGCGATGATCAGGTTTACAGTGGAAGCTAATAAGAAACCCTCGGCGCCCATATCCAAAAAACGGGGAATGGCCCCGGCGGCCGAGTTGGTATGCAGGGTTGACAGGACTAAATGGCCGGTTAAGGCGGAATGGATGGCGATTTCGGCGGTTTCGGTATCCCGGATTTCGCCGATCATAATAATATCCGGGTCATGACGTAAAAGCGACCGTAAGCCTTTGGCAAAAGTCAGACCAGCTTGGGGATTGACTTGAGTTTGATTAATCCGATTAATGGAATATTCGATCGGGTCTTCGATGGTACAGATGTTGACTGTCGGGGTATTGAGAATATTGAGCACACTGTAAAGAGTGGTAGTTTTACCGGAGCCGGTGGGACCGGTGGCCAAGATCATGCCATGAGGTTTGGTGATATTTTGCTGAATTAAGTGTAAATTGTCGGCGGTTAAACCAAGTTCTTCGAGACTCAAGGGTCGGCTACTTTCGGCGAGTAAACGCATGACGACGTTTTCGCCAAAAAAGGCCGGCAGAATCGAGACGCGCAAGGAAACATAGTTTTCATAAATTTTAAACTTAAAGCGGCCATCTTGAGGCACCCGGTGTTCATCGATTTTTAAGGAGGCTAAGATTTTGATCCGGGCAATCAAGGCAGGCTGGATCTCCTTGGGTAAAGTGGCGATGTCCCGCAAGACGCCGTCAATGCGGAAGCGGATGACTAAGGCCGTTTCGAAGATATTGAGGTGGATATCCGAAGCCCCCTCAGCGCTAGCGTATTCCAAAATGGTATCGAGGATCTTGATCACCGGCAGGTCGGCGGCAATTTCTTCCACCGATTTGGCTTCTAACTTGGCCTTACGGACATTTTCGGAAATGATATCCTGAAAAATATTACGAATATTGCGCTTGTACTGGCCGATAGTTTTTTGGAAATCGCCGGGAGTTAAGTAATACGGAATGACATTGAGGTTGGTTTTCCGTTTGACAAATTCGATGGCCTCGAAATCTTGAGGATTCTCAATGCCCAAGTGCAAACCGGCAGCATCTTGAGCAAAAGGGATAACATGGAATTGAAGAGCGGCTTGTTCAGGGATGAGTTGGAGGATTTCTAAGGGAATGACTTTGGTTCTTAAAGTGGCAAATTTAACCCCGTAATGTTCGGCGATTAATTTACCCAGAGCATCTTCACTGATGATGCCGCGAAAAACTAAAATGTCAGTGACTGGTTGATTAAGATCTTGGGCTGTTTTTAAAGCGGTGTCAAAATCCGCTTGGGTGACAAAGCCAGATTTAATCAAAATGTCTTTGAGGTGATCGGGCAGGAGCATAGATTTTGATTGGCTTAAGCTGGAGGCTGAGGTAGATTGGCGGGAGTGATCAAGTTAAGTTCGTTTTGAATGATCCGGACTAATTGAGTGGGGGAAGTGTCGATTTTATTTAAAAAAGTCTTGACTCCCAAAGAATTTAGGCGGTTAATTTGCTCTTGATTAGCGACTGAGGAAAAAACCAAGACTTTAATCTGAGAGTAAAGGGTGTGCCGTTTTAAGGTTTCTAAAAAAGCAAAACCGTTGATTTTAGGCATTAATAAATCAAGGATAATAATGTCAGGTTTAAACTGGGCTACCTGGCGTAAACCTTCCTCGCCATTGGCGGCCACGGCCACCTGGTGATGATCAGCCGTCAGCCGGGTACTATAAAGTTTTAACAAAACAGTATCGTCGTCAATAAGTAAGACACGAGCCATAGTTTAAGGTCTATTATAGCGGCTCCATCTTTAAGGAGAAAGGCGATCAATGAAAAGTCCAATTAAGAGGAGACTACCTAAAGCAAAACAATACCAGGCAAAATAGTGGAGACGACCGTGAAGCACTAGTTTTTCGAGCAGCCTTAAACTGAAAATGGCAGTGAAAAAAGCCGTGACTAAGCCTAAAGTTACCGGTAGCCAAGGCAGGGGTGGGAGCGAGGCACTGACATAAAGCTGATAAAGATTAGCGCCAATGATGGCCGGAATCGAGATAATAAAAGCGAAAGCCACAGCCGTTTTTCGTGTTAATCCGACTTTTAAACCGGCGTAAATGGTAGCCCCGGAACGAGAAATTGCCGGTATGATGGCAACGGCTTGAAAAAAGCCGATGAACCAGGCTTGACGGGGGTTGATTTGAGTCATTGATGTCTGCCCTGAAGGTAAGCGATCGGCCCATAAATTGAGCCAACCGGTAAACAAAAAGCCTAAACCGAGGAGGAGCAGCGAAGACATTAAGAAAGTAAACAGCGGCCCGAGGAGGAGGCCAGCCAGGACGGCCGGGACAGTCGCCAGAGCGACCAACCACAGGGTCTTAAACTTCAAAACCAAGAGCTGAGCCCGAAAGTAATAGACTACCGCTAAGAGAGTAGCGCCATGGAGGAGAACATCATAAAGAACCGGTGGTTCGCTAAAATTTAATAAAGACTGAAATAAGGCCAGGTGGCCGGAACTAGATACGGGTAAAAACTCAGTCAGACCTTGGATCAGGCCGAGAAGGACCGCACTGAAACTGGTCATGCTGATTTTTTCTTAGGCAGTGGTTTGAGACTAACCTGGTGGTACCAGCGGTTCAACACCTGAGCCACCAAGTCTTTGGCACCTAAGCCGAAGGCCAAACCTAAGGCAAGCACGATCAGCGCCACAAAACCACTAAAGAGAATGAGAATATATTCTTTAGCAATGCCTAATTCACCGACAGCAATGATGAGAGCGAAAATGACGATGGTATAGCTCGCGACTTTGCCGGCCAAACGGGCACTGGATAGGTCAATCGGAGCCAAAACGTTTTTAACCAACTGTTCGATAAAGCCAGCCGCAAAAAAGCCAATGAGAAAAATGATTAAGGCGGAGAGGAGGTTGGGGAGATAATTCAAGAGGTTTTTTAAGAGTTCGGCGATGTCATCTAAACCAAAAATATCTAAAGCACTGATCAAAAAGAGATAGAGGATAAGCCAGCGAGAGACTTCACCGGCCAAGGCTTCCAGTTTGGGTTCCAAATGAGAGGCCTGATAAAATTTTCCGAGCGAAGTCGTGCCCAGAACTTCCCCGAGACGCAGCGACTTAATCCCCCGGACGATTAAGATTTTAGCCCATTTAGCCAAGATTATCCCCAATCCCAAAACAATAAAACCTAAAATTAATTGGGGTAAAAATTGAATTAGAGCATCGAGTAAATTAACCAAGCCAGTGGCCAAAGCGGTAGATAACGAAGGGGCGGTTGTTTCCATTGATTCCTCCTCATAAACATATTACTAAGCCAGACAGCTAAATGCAAGAAAAGACTGGATTAGGTCGGGTATATAATAGGGGCGAGTTTGGAGACAGGATGATTGCTCCGGTGTTACACCGGAGAGGAAAGTCCAGACAGCTGAAAGCAGGGTGGTCCGGTGTCACACCGGACGCGGGTAACCCCGGGGTGAAACCCGGGATCAACCGCCAGTTAGAGCAACAGAGACGAGCCCCGGTGTCACACCGGGGGTGAAACGGGCAATCCTCCCCGCTGCAACCCAAATTCAGACCGTTATCAGGATGCTTTCCCGAGGCCTGAGGTTGGGGCGTGAGATAGATAATCATCTAGAACAGAATCTGGCTTACTCGTCTCCAAACTCGCTTTAAAAAGTTTTAGGCAGGCGGAGCAGACGCATTTCCTTAACAATAACTTTAACGGTAATAAAGAAGGGAACGGCAATTAAGGCACCGATAAAGCCGAATAGCCTTAAGCCGATGATCATAATGAGAATGGTGATTAAGGGATGAATGCCGGCGGCTTTTTTCATAACTCTGGGGACAATGACGGTGTTTTCCAGTTGTTGGATGACAATATAAGCACCGCCGACCAGAATTAGATAAAGAAATGAACCTTGGGTATAGGCCAGAATTAAAGCCGGAACGGCCGCCAAAGTGGGACCGATATTGGGAATGATTTCTAAAAAACCGGCCAAGATAGCCAACGGTAAGGCGTAAGGTAAACCCAGGATGGTTAGCGCCAAGTAGGTGAGAGAGCCAATAATGAGCATTAAGGTTAACTCCCCGCGGACCCAACCGCCAATCTGATGCTCTAAGTTGTTGACGAAGGCTTCAATGGCCGCTTCGTCGTGAGATCGACCGAAAAGAAGGATTAAATGCCGATGCAGGTGAGGTCGTTCCATTAAAAGGTAGAAAGTAACGACGCTGAAGGTAAGGGTAATGACAATGACCGAGAACGCAGAGGAAACGGCCTCAACTAATTTAGGCAAACCCTTAAGCTGATTAATGATCACCTCAAGATCTTGGAGGTTGTATTCTAAGTTGAGGAAGGACGTCCTGAGCCCGTCCGGGACGGCCAGATGGTTGACTAAAATGGATAATTCCCGAACAAAGGGAGGTAAGAGGGCGGCGAATAAAAAGATCAGACTAATAATGATCACCCCAAAAATGAGGCTAATTGCCAGGGAGCGGTTCAGGCCACGTTGTTCCAATTTGACGACAAAAGGATTGACGGCCGTGGCGATGAGCAGCGAAATAAACAGTGCCAGAATGACATCTTGGAGGCGATAGAATAAATAAAGACCAGTGATAATGGCGATAAACCAAAGCATGGTTTTCACCGAAATCACCACCGTCGTTTGACTAACTTTGGACATAAGTTAACTGTACCAAGTTATGACCCGATCAACAACTGACCGTTGCCACTCAGATTGGGACACATCAAACCACAAGACAGGCTCCAGGGTTTTAAACCAAGTCAGTTGACGACGAGCGTATTGCCGTTCACGCAGCTGCCAGGCGGCCACGGCTTGTTGCCGGGTGAGGCGGTGATCAAGGTAGGCCAACCATTCCCGATAACCGGTGGCGGTGGCGGCCGGTAACTTAAGAAAATCCGGGTAACGCTGAACTAAAACTTTAACTTCATCAGTAAATTGAAAGGTAGCCCTGGCCTGCACCCGGCGATTAATGCACCGATCGAGCCAAGTGGTGGGAGCGGTTAGACCAAGCCATAAGACTTGAGACTTTATAGGAGAGGGAAGGTTTAGTTGATAAGCTTGGGGATCGACCGTTGAGACTTCAATCGCCCGGATCAGTCGGCGGGGATTAAGTCGGTCAGCCTGATTCATGGCTACCCATTTGGCGGGATTAAGTTGCTTTAACCGACGTTGTAAAGGGATCAGGGAGAGGCTGGCCAACTGGGACCGGAGTACAAGGTTGGGGGGAACCGGACCGGTGGCCGGCGGGTGAAAGAGGCTGGTAAGGTATAAACCGGTACCGGCAGTAAGAAGAGGAACTTGTCCCAAACGCCATAAATGGTTGAAAACCGGTTGGATCAAGCTGACGTAGTTCATGACGGAAAATGAGGTAGCTGGGTTGATCAAATCGTAACCCCAATGGGAGACAGCTTGGAATTGGTAGACGGGATAGCGATGAGCTTTTAGCCGTACCAGTTTAGTTTTGGCCTGAGGAGGGATATCTTTACCGGTGCCAATATCCATGCCGGTGTAAACTTGGCGTGAGTCACAGGCGACCAGAGCCCCAGGGACCAGTTTAGCTAAATGAAGCGCCAGTTGGGTCTTACCGACACCGGTAGGACCACAGATAACGATGAGGCGGCGAGACATAAGTTTAACTGACGATTTTAGGGCGGCGATAGAGATTACTTTTATTAATCAAATCGTCAAGGATACGCCAGCGGCGCTTTTTTTCCTGAGGTGAGACATCATCTGGGTAAAGACGCCAAGCGGCAGTGCCGGGTCGAGGGGAATATTGAGCCACAAAGGCAACCTGCCATTGGGCTTGCTTGGCTAGGTCGACCGTAGCGGCAAAGTCAGCCAAAGTTTCCGAAGGGAAACCGACAATTAGGTCGGTACCGATGACCACATCTTTGACTTGGACTCGGAGTTTTCTAATTAAGCGTAAATAGACAGCTCGGGTGTAACCGCGATTCATCAACTTCAAGATCCGATCACTGCCGGATTGAACTGGAAGATGGATATAACGATCGATTTTGGGATTAGCGGCAATTTCGGCAATTAACTCATCATGAAAATCCCAAGGATTAGAAGTCATAAAGCGAATGGTTTGAATACCGTCGATTCGAGAAATCAACCGGAGTAATTTGACGAAGGGCGGCAAACCCTGAAGTTTGAGATACTGACTTTGATTGGGAGGTAAATCACCTCGGGTAAATTGACGGTCAGGATTCATAAGCAATTTCCTAAAACCAATGCCGACTTTTTCCAGACCCCAAGAGTTTACATTCATCCCTAAAAGGGTAATTTCGGTGTAACCAGTCCCCGCGAGGTTTTTGACTTCGGCCAGAATATCAGCCATAGGTCGTGATTTTTCCCGTCCCCTAGAATAAGGCACAATACAAAAGGTACAAAAGGAATTGCAGCCAACCGAAATCGGTATCCAGGCATGACGTGGGTCTTTCCGGACGGCCGCTTGATTGAAACCAACTTCATTAATGGGCAAGACTTCGTCGACCATGGGCAGCATCTTGAAGAGCCGGTCTTGACCGTGATGAGTCATGCAACCGGTAAGAATAACTTTAGGTCGTTTTAGCTCATGGCCGGCAAAGTATTTGACCACATTGTTTAAAAAGCCCCGAGCCCGTTGTTCAGCTCGTTCCCGGACGGCACAAGTATTGACGACAAGCTCGTCGGTTTGCTGCCAAGTTTTAGCTTCGGTATAGCCTCGGGCCTGAAAATCACCCGCAATCCGTTCGGAATCGGAAGAGTTGCTTTGACAACCAAAGGTTTTGATAAAGTAGTGCATCAGGCTGAATTTTAGCTTAACTGGAGGCGGAAGAGTAGCGGCTAAGAGAAAAGTACCAGAGTTTTAAACTTAAGCTGAAAATCAAGCCGGCGCTAAGCAGCACCAAGAAGGCAGTTCGTGGAGTCAACCACCCTAATAAAGCTTGAGCCGGTAAAGTAAAGGCCAGAGCAATGGGGATAGCAAAGGTTAAAAGGGAACGAATCAATTGACCGTAGATATCCACCGGAAAGCGGGCCATACCGGAAAGGTCGCGATAAATCATGATGGTGTGGTCGACTTCGGTGGTGAGGACACCGAGGGCAGCGATCAAAATATGCAGCGCAGTAATAATGACGCAGGCGGCGAGGCTAAAGAGGCCGAAAAGTACCAGGTCAGCGGCTTGAAGGGCTAGTGGTAAACGCCAGAGAGCCAGGATAACGATGATTAAGAGCGGGATATCTAAAATATCGGTTTGACGGGTTAAGACTTGAAATAAAGGATTAAGCGGTTTGACCAAGCGAAAATCGAATTCACCGGTAACAATTTGGTCCCGAAACCAATAAATACCCCGAAAGAAAATTTGGCCAAACAGGTCAAACAAATTGAAAACTAAAAAGATGACAATTAATTGCTGGAGTGAATAGCCGGAGACGGCTTGGACTTGACTGCCAATTAGAAATATAAAACCGATAAATAGGACAAAACGAAGCAACTTACCCAAAGTGAAAAAGACGACGGCCAACCGATTTTCCATAGCGGTTTGTAAGGATAATTTGGCAGTGGTCAGCCAATAGTGGTAATAAACGGTGAGGCGCATAATTAATGGCCAAAGGCCCCATAGACTCGTAAACCTCGCCTAAAGGCAAAGTGAGCCAAGAACATCAAGGCAAACAACCAGCCGAACATGATAATCAGACCGGCGACGGTGGCTGTTAACGACAAACGGCCTAAATAGATCTGCAGTGGGACCGACAGCATGTAGGCAAAGGGTAGTTTTAAGGCGAATTGGTAAAGCGGAGCCGGTAACATATCCAGCGGAAACATGCCGCCGGCAAAAAAATCCATTAAGACAAAAATTAAAAAACGCTGAGGCCAACCCGAACCTTCTGGTATCCAAAAAACGGTCGCGGAAACGATTAGGCTGAAAAAGAAATAGAGTAAGGTAGCCAAAATCAAGGCACCACCGAAAGCGAAAGCATAGAAGGCGCTGGGGGGTAAGACCAGAGGCGGTTTAAGGAAGAAAAACAACAAGCCGAATTCGACCACGGCAAAGCCTAGATTGAGCAGCTTATCGGCCATGTCCCGGGAAAACCAATAACCGAAATAACTGATAGGCTTTATTAAATAATGATTAAGATTACCTTGGCCGATATCGGCCTGAACCTCCAGTGAACGGCTGGAAAAAACCACCGCCCGAATCAACGAGGCCAGGAGAATATAGGTCAAGAGTTCGGAGGCAGAGTAACCGGCCGGACTGGGATTGTGACGCAGAATTGCTGCCCAAAGTAAATAGATGGTTAAGAATTGAACGACGTTACGCACCCGCCACATCAGAAAATTGAGGCGGTAGACAAAGCCAGAGGACCAACCAATAGAAAACACCTGGGCGTATTTACTCATTCTTAGAGAAAACCTCACGGATGATGGCTTCGATGGGTGGTTCTTCAATATTAATGTCATCGATGGGGAAAGACTGCATCAATTTAATAGCCCGATCTTTGGCTTCCGAACGGGGGACTAAGATTTTCGCTTGGGGATATTGCCAGTCTTTAACCACCCCGATCGGTTTTAAGTCGGTTTTGAGGACGGGTTTAGCAAAAGTGACGGTGAGGATCTTATTTCGGGCGTATTGATTAATTACTTCTTGAAGTAGGCCATCAAACATGACTTTGCCATTATCGATAATAATGATGCGTTGACAAAGTTCTTTAACGTCATCCATGTAGTGGCTGGTGAGAATAATGGTTGATTTATATTCACGATTGTAGGCTTTGATGAAATCACGCATGACTTTCTGCATGATGACATCAAGACCAATGGTGGGTTCGTCCAAAAAGAGGACTTTGGGATTGTGGAGGAGGGCGGCGATAAGCTCGCACTTCATCCGCTGACCCAAAGACAATTTGCGGACTTGGATCTTTAAAATGTCTTTGACGTCTAAGAGTTCAACCAATTGGTTTAAGGTTTGACGGTACTGTTTGTCGGGAATTTCGTAAATTTCTTTATTTAAATTAAAAGTTTCCAAGGCCGGTAAATCCCACCAGAGTTGATTCTTTTGACCCATAACCAGGGCAAACTGTTTTTGGAATTCGGGTTGACGCCGCCAAGGATTAAAACCTAAGACTTCAACCGCACCGCCGGTGGGGTAAAGGAGACCGGAAAGACACTTGAGAGTGGTGGTTTTACCGGCGCCATTAGGACCAATGAAACCGACCAATTCGCCTTGATCGATAATGAAGGAGATATCATCAACCGCTTTAACTTGTTTGTATTGGCGATGGAAAAGCGATTGAAACGAACCCTTTAAACCCGGCTCTTTCTCGTGGACTTGATAATACTTGATGAGATGATCAACGTTGATGATCGGCATACTGGCATATTTTACCGCCAAACTCTGAGGATAACATTAGGAGCTGACGCTTTCGTAAGCGCGTAAACCTATAGACCAGAAGCGGCGGGTCAGCCAAAAACTTAGGGCGGCAATAAAGGGTGAAAGCCAAATCAGCCAGTTGAACCGCCCGAGGAGGGCTTGAGCCGGAATGGTGGCGATAAAAATAACCGGGAAGATAGTTAACAAACCTTTTAACAGGGTGCCGAAGATATCGATAGGGTAGCGGGAAACCGAGATAAGAGTATTGAATAGATAAAATAGTTCACCCGACAAAGCCCAAAAGGAAACAGTCGCGGCCATAAACATCAAACTGAAATAAACCACCAAGGCACTAATAAAGGTCAGGCTAAAGAGCAGGCTTTGAGCGAAAGTGGGATGCAAATTTAGATGGTTGATCACCCAAAAGAAAAAGGCGAGGCCAAAACCGACGCGAAAGAGGTTGGTAATATGAACGTAGCGGGTAGAGGCCAACCACATCGAGTCTTTGGGTTGAAGTAACAAATGATCAAAAGTCCCCTGGTGGATAAGCCGATGTAGGCCTTCAATACCGCTACCAAAGAAAAAGATAACTAGGCCGATGATTAAAAGGGAGAGGGCGGCAATTAAATAGGCTTCGGTTTGAGAGTACTGGCCCAAAGTCGAAGTATGCGAGAAAAAGGCACCGATCATAATCACCGATACAGCCAATTCGACCAGGGCTCGAACCAGACGTAAGATAAAATTGGCTCGATATATAGCGGCCTGTTCGTAGGACATGAGGATGACTGCTTTCAAGTAATGCCAATATGAGGTAATTTTGGTCATATACCAACGGCGGTATATTTTTTAAGGGCTTGGCTGTAAATCAGTTTGACACCGACGAACATGACGATTAGCCAAAAGACGGTGACGAAGAGATAAGGCAAGATCAGGCGCGGATCGATGGTGCCGGTCAGAAGATCAACCGGGAAACCGACTAAGGCGTAAAAAGGCAGCAGCAAACTGAGGTTGGCTAACCAAGCGGGCATGAGACGCAAGGGGATAAGCAAACCGGAGAGAATATCAGTGATGAGGATTAAGAGCATAAAGGTACCGTAGGCGTCCTCAAGCCAGAAAGTGCTGATCCCGACAATCATCTGCAGACAGAAGTTGAGGCAGTAACCCAGGATTAGAGCGCTGAAAAATAATCCCAGCCGGGTAGGAGTCAGGATCAGCTGAAAGGCGGAACTAAACAGACTTAAAAAAATCAAGACGAAAGGGAGGAGTGAAATCAAGCGAACCAGTCTTAAAGCTTGATCTTTGGCCAAGAGATCATGGACGACCGAAAAGGGTCTAATCAGAAAGAAACTGAGGCGACCGTCTTTGATTAGGTTGATTAAATCCTCGGCTAACCAAGTTTGGGTTAAGCGAACGACAATGATCGACATAAGATAGTAAGTGACAATTTCGGTTGAAGATAAAGTCAGTGGCTGGCTCTGATTCACCACTAACCAAATAATCATTAAGATCAAGGGGGTGACAAAGCCATTCACAATCCAAAGAACCGCCCCCAAACGATATTGAGCGTGAACTTGCCAATAAGCACCCATCAAGAGACTGATCAACCTTAGGTGTCGCTCCATATTAAGCGGGGTGAGGATTACCAGACAAGCTTTTTGAATGGTTTGCCGACGCGGAAATTAACTACCCGGTGAGATTTGATGGTTTGGCGCTTGTCTTCCTTGCCAAAGGGGACGACCTGTTTATCGGCCACTTTGGACATATAAAAAGTCCCGAAGCCGGAAAGGACGACCTTTTCACCTTTCTTCAAGGCTTTACGGATTTCATCTAAAAATACCTCAACCGATTCAGCCGAAGCTTTTTTAGTCAAATGACCTTTCTTGGCCACGATGTTGATCAGTTGGGATTTAGTCATAGGGCAGCTCCTTAGAACAAATAAATAATTTTTTACCTGGTATATCCACTTTAAGCAGAGGAAACGGCCACGGTCAAGTACCAATTTTAACCATATGCCAAGGTTTATCTGGGTTGGACAACAGAATGGGCGGCTACGAGGCTACAGCTGAAGCGCGGACCTCGCGAATGACATTGACGGTGACGGTACCCGGATAAGTCATTTCGTTTTTAATCCGATCCCGGATTTTATCAGCGACAACGACCGCTTCGTCATCGTTTAATTGCTGAGGATCGATAAGCACCCGCAGTTCCCGACCGGCTTGAATGGCATAAGCCTCGGAGACACCCTTAAAGTTTTTAGCGATCGTCTCCATGGTGTCTAAACGCTTGACGTACTCGTCGTAATTTTCAAAGCGGGCTCCGGGTCGAGCCCCGGAAATGGCATCGGCGATATAGACCAAAATGGCTTCCTTAGTAGTAAAGGCGGTATCTTCATGGTGCTGGGCGACACAGTCGATCACCGATTGAGGCAGGTTGTATTTTTTTAAGAGCTTAACGCCCAGGTCAACGTGACTGCCTTCCTCATCGGTAATGACCTTGCCGATATCGTGGAGTAAACAACCGAGACGGACGGTATCAACGTCGGCGTTGACTTCATGAGCCAGACTGAGACCAATTTTGGTTTCCTCCAAAGTATGAGCGATCATATTTTGGCCATAGGAGGAACGATATTTAAACCGACCTAAAATGGCCATTAATTCATGAGGGACGTTAAAGGCTCCGACGGCCAAACATAACTTTTTGCCCTCTTCAAACATGACTTTGTCGATATCTTGTTTAGCTCGGGTAACATATTCTTCAATCCGGGTGGGTTGGATGCGACCGTCGGCAATCAACCGTTTCAAGGCTTGACGGGCAACCTCTCGCCGGACCGAATCAAAAGAGGAGAGACGGACCACGCCTGGTTGCTCATCCAAATCCAAATCGACGCCGGTAGCCCGTTCGAAGGTCCGAATGTTGCGGCCTTCTTTACCAATTAAACGGCCTTTAATGTCTTCACTGGGTAATTCAACGGTAGAAACGGCATATTCGGCGACATAATCGGTGGCGGCATGACGCATGGCGTCGACTAAAATCTCTTTAGCCTTTTCATCGGCTTCTTCATTGGCTTGTTCCTCGGTGGCCTTAATTTTTAGGGCAATGTCTTTGGCCGAGCGTTTTTCGACGGCTTGGAGCAACTGCTCCCGGGCTTGTTCCCGGGTCATGGAGCCGACTTCTTCTAATTTGTCGACGAGGCGCTTTTTCAACTTCTCATTAGCTTCTTCATCACGCCGAGTCTCCTGTTCCAACTTGGTCAAATAGCGCTCTTTTTCGGAAAGGACGGCGTCTTGGCGGACAAGTTCGTGTTCCTTCTGGTCAAAAGCGGTTTGTTGATCGAGCAAGCGTTGGTTCATTTGCCTGGATTTCAACTCCGAGGCTTCACGAATTTTTAGGGCTTCATCTTTAGCTTCAAGGACGATTTCCCGCGCTTTGGCTTCGGCTTCCCGGATGAATGTATCAGTAGTCAGCCTGGCGGTAGGCGACGGCGGGGCTGACGGAGGCGGCAACGGTTTAACCGGGCGGCTCATCAATTCGGGCCACTTAGGGGTCTTTGCCGGAGCTTTACTGGGTTTGGCCGGTTTACCGGAGGGAGTCAGTGGTGGTTTGAACACTTGAGATAGACGACTAAATAAGGACATAAAACCTCCTAAAGTCCAAACGCTGGACTTTAATGATAGGGCGTGACACTTTGGGGTTGAAAAAGAAGCAACAGAAGAAGTAACAATCAGTTCATGACTGGGATTTAACCAGCTTTAAGGATGAGTCGGTGTTTGGGTATGGCTGTCGGCATGAGTTTGATGAGAATTCTTCTGGATCTGATTCAACTGTAGGGGTATTGTAATCACGATGGGGTATAACCGTCAATGACCGGGATAATAATGGTTGAGGGGTAACCACGACTGGCTAAATAACGGTAAATTTTGGCTTTGTTGGCTAAATTTAAGGGCAGCGGATAGTGCCGTTTGGTCAGCAAATGCCGAGCTTGAGACTGCCAGGCGGTCGGGGCAATGGCTAGAAGGGGGGAATCGATTAAGTCAAGACTAATACCTTTGCGTTTAAGTTCCTGACGAATAAGTATTGGCCCTTTGTCTTGGCGGAAGCGATAATTGACCCAGTCGATGGCGAACTTAGCATCATTTAATAAATTAAATTGAAGTAGTTGATCAATAACACCTTGGGTGAGGGGTTGATTCTGACCAGTTTTATTATTTAAATAGTCAACCATTTCCTGAGTCGAACGCGGCCTGACTGCCAAGTAGCGCAGAGCCGATTGGTAGAGTTGAGATTGATCTAACCCTTTTTGAACCGGAGGCATAACCAGCAGTTAGACTTCGGCTTCAGTGGATTCACCGATGTCGGTGGGCAAGCTTTGGGCAGCCCGGACTTTGGCCCAAATTTTACTTTCGATATCTTTGGCCAATTTAGGATTATCCGCCAAGGCCATTTTGGCCGCTTCCCGGCCTTGACCTAAAACCTGATCCTCATATTTATAGAAAGATCCGGATTTATTGACAATATTAAATTCCACGCCAACATCGATTAAACCACCAGTTTGGGAAACACCACCCAGGTTCATAATGTCGAATTCGGCTTTACGAAAAGGCGGGGCAATTTTGTTTTTGACGACTTTAGCCCGATGTTGGGAGCCAATAATTTTATCGCCTACCTGGATGTTACCGATCTTACGCATATCAATCCGCACCGAGGCATAAAATTTTAAAGCTTGGCCACCCGTGGTAGTTTCGGGATTGCCGAACATGATGCCGATTCTCATGCGGAGCTGGTTGGTGAAAATCAAGGCAGTTTTGCTTTTGCTGATAGCTCCGGATAATTTACGCATAGCCTGACTCATTAACCGGGCTTGTAAGCCCATGACGGCGTCGCCCATTTCACCTTCGATTTCGGCTTTAGGAACGAGGGCGGCCACGGAATCAATGACCAAGACATCGACGCCGCCGGAACGGATGAGCGTCTCGGCAATTTCCAAAGCTTGTTCACCGGTGTCGGGTTGGGAAATGAGGAGATCGTCTAAATTGACACCGATGGATTGAGCCCGACCGGGATCCAAAGCGTGTTCAGCATCGATAAAGGCAGCCGTACCACCCCGTTTCTGAACTTCAGCGATGACATGCAGGCAAACGGTGGTTTTGCCGGAAGCTTCGGGGCCATAAATCTCGGAAATCCGCCCTTTGGGAATGCCGCCGGCACCCAAGGCAATATCCAAGGCAATCGAGCCAGTCGGAATCACTTCGATGGTTAAATCTTTTTTAATCGAGTCACCCAAACGCATGATCGAACCGACGCCGAATTGTTTGGTAATCTGCTCCATAGCAATGTTGACAGCCTGAAGTTTTTCTGAAGTCTGACTGACGGCGGCGGACGGTGAGGCATTGGTTGATTTAGGCGGTCTACCCATAGTCTCCTTATTTTGCTTGCTACTATAAGATTTATGGTCATTCAAACACAGGCCTATGACTTTTGCAAGCTGCGTTTAGCAGAATCGCTTCCGTGTATAATTAAGAACGAAGGCGGGGAGTAGTATACCCGCCGGGCAGAGCCCTCTGGGCGGCGCCGGCAGTACACGCAGTACTGAACATATGAGTTACGTCTACCTGTTAAAAAGTTTGAAAGATAATAATTACTATATCGGATCTACAAAAGATGTTAAAAAAAGATTTTATCAACATCAAAAAGGCTTAGTTAAAGCTACCTGCTATCGTCGCCCTTTGAAATTGCTCGGTTACCAAAAATGTCAAACGATTCTTGAAGCCTCAAGTCTTGAAAAGAAATACAAAAAATCACATGACGCCTTACAAAGAGCAATAAAGAAAATGAAATTTAAAATTATTAACATCGGGGAGTAGTATACCGGCAGTACACGCGCATGGGGTGCGCGTAGAGGGAGTTCAATTCTCCCCTCCCCGACTAGGTAACTGATGACGACTTTTTAGCATTTCATGAAATGGTGGTTTTAACCGATATGACGCCACTTTATCGTTATCGACTGTCAGGTTCAAGAATAAATATCGACAAATTTGGTCTTTGACTTCTGGAATATCAGATTTAGCCAGTAAGACAGCATTTTTAGACAGGTTCAAGAATTGTTCTAGGGTTAATTTATCTTTTTCTGGGTCGGTCAATTGGCTTTCAATCTTGGCTATATCAGCTTCAATCTCAACCCGCTTCGACTCAAGAGTTCTTAATTTATTTTCCCCCGACTTGTAAATTGTGCTTCCCTTATTATCAACATGCTTGAGTAATGCTAGTGAAATATCATCTATCTCCCTTTTGACTGCCTTCAACGCTCCACGCTTACTGTTAAGCTCCATTTGTACCTTTTCCCTCTTCTCACCCATAATTCCATTTATCCCTTCGTAATACCGCTTGTAATCGGCTTGGGTGAGGTTCAAACCATCAGCTAAAAAGTCATAGATGAAGTCAAATATAATTTTGGCTCTAATGGACTTCTTTTGCCTTGAACAAACTTTGTTATCACACCTGTAATATAAAAATTTTCTACCTGTATGGCTGGTAGAAGGCCCGACACGCATACTGCTTCCGCAAGATGAACATAATACCATTAGCCTTAGCGGGTAAAATGCCAGTTTATGAGGCTTGGAAGGCTTCATACGACGATACGAGAGGCTCTGGACAATGTTGTAATCTTCTTCGCTGACTACTGGTTCAAAGTCATAAATATCTCGTAAATCAACCTGCTGTTTTGCTTGCACTAACAATCCGTAATAAAATGAGTCTTTGAAAATATCGCTGAGCTCTTGGATATCTATCCGTAGCTTCTCACCAGTCGACTTAACTATTCGATGAAAATTATGTTCATTAAGATAATCTGCAATCTTTTGTAGCGATGTTCCAATCTTCCTCATCTGCCACGCTTCCTTCATCAGCTCAAAGTTGTCACCATCTGGACTATATAAACCACCTTCGTTGAGGTAACCATACTTCGGCGTTGGGGTCTTGCGGAAGTGAACCCCATTTACTGTACCAGTACGACTTCAGTTAGTTCTTAGATTTAACGGCGTTTTCCGTACTTTTTAATGTAATCCAAAGGCGACACATTACCGATTGACGAGTGTCGTCTTTTTTCATTGTAATACTTAATCCGTGCTCGTACCACCAAGGTGACTTCTTCTCTGGTTTGGCATTCCCAAAAGAGGTCCCGGTTTTCCTTTTTAAATCTCCCGTTAAATGATTCCATGGCCGGGTTATCTTTAGCCCCTCTTAAAGCGTAGGAGAGTTTCATATTGTGACAGATCAACACCTGGCAGAGCCACTCATAACTAATGTAGGCCGAACCCTGATCATGATGGACGATGGCTCCCTCCAGCTGGTAACCCAAGTGCCTAACCCCTTCACCGGCATTGGTGAGGGCTTTGGCAGCCGCCTCACTAGTCGCGGTACTGCCTAAGGCAAACCCCGGACAATATTTACTTTGATGGTCAATTAAAGGCATAAGTTGGACCTTCTTTCTGCCTTGGTCATAGAGGATTTCGGTAAAGTCGGTGGTGAACATGGTAAAAATACCAATAATTACCTTACCCTCGGTCTCTTTATCGAGGAGTGGTCTATACAGATTCATTTTGTTCCCAAGCTTTAAAAGGATTGGCCGGATTGGGCCTTCCGGTGGCCGGTTAACCGCTCTTAGGGTCACCAATTCCTGATCCTTCATTAGTTTCTGGACCAATTTATGGTT
>MHDC01000026.1 GCA_001803415.1 Microgenomates group bacterium RBG_16_45_19
ACCAGCCCATCAGTTCTTTCCCACCCTAGCGACGGTCATACGGGAAGGTTTTGTTAAATCCTGAATGGTTACCGAAACTCACCGTTGACTGCCATAATAACCCGGATATAATGTAAGTCATAATCCATTATGTCAGGGAAATTCATTCAAAGACAAGTCTATTTCCGGCTTAAAGCCCACCTTGATCGCCCGGAAATTTCGTTAGTCTTAGGCCCGCGCCAATCAGGTAAAACCACTATCCTCGAGAAATTGGGTACCGATTTGTAGGCACGGCGCGTACCGACCGTCTTTTTAAACCTGGACGTCATTGAAGATCGGCCCTGGTTTGCCAGTCAACACACGCTTCTCGAGTTAATTAAGCAGCGAGCCGGACCAGGTAAAGTGGTGGTTTTTATTGATGAAATCTCCCGCTTAGATAATCCCGGTCTATTCCTCAAAGGTCTCTATGATCTGAAAACCAAATATAAATTCGTGGTGACTGGCTCCGGTTCCCTGGAATTAAAAGCCCATATCATCGAACCCCTCACCGGTAGAAAGCAAGTTTTTTATTGTTATCCGTTATCATTTACCGAATTCGCCGCTTTTAAATTGGGCATCGAGTCAGCCGAAGCCAATGAATCCTATGCTCAAGTCACCCGTGAGTTAGTCACTCAACCGCTTAAACGACAGCGGCTTGTCGGTGAGTATCTTAATTTCGGTGGTTATCCAGCTGTCGCTCTAGCGGTGACCGAAGCTGAAAAAACCAGGATCTTAAGGGAAGTTTACTCAAGTTATCTGGAAAAAGATATCGGTCTACTCCTGCACGTTGACAAGGAGCAGGCCTTTGGGAACCTGGTCAAACTGCTGGCTCACCAGGTGGGAAATTTAGTTAACCAGGCGGAGTTATCAGCCGCTTTGGGAATTTCGGTCAAAACAGTTGAGCGCTACCTTTATCTTTTAGAAAAAACCTTTGTTATCGACGTGGTTAGACCGTTCTATCGTAACGCTCGCAAGGAGTTGGTTAAATCACCCAAGGTCTATTTCACCGATTTGGGCTTCTTGTACCTGGCCCAAGGTATCCTCCCCTCTAGCCAAAGGCGGCCGACCGGCAATGTCTTTGAAAATGCTTGTTATTTAAGACTTAAAGAATTAGACTTCGTCAAACCCCCGCAGTTCTGGCGGACTAAATCTGGAGCCGAAGTCGATTTTGTCGTCACCTCTCCAAAAGACGGCAAGCTTATTCCCATCGAAGTTAAGTCTTCTCCAAAAGGTACTTTAGGTAAAAGCCTGATAAATTTTATTAAGGCCTATCAACCCGATGAAGGCTACATTTATTTTCAGAGTGAGTCAGGCCAAGGCAGCTTCAAAGTTCATGGGCAAACCAACCTTGGTTTTTACCCCTATCACTACTTACTCGGGAAAGAAATATCTCTACCTACAACTCTAACCCCTTTAAATACTCCCGAAACTCACCGTTGATCTCTGGGTGCTTTAAGGCAAATTCCACCACCGTTTTGAGATACTCAATCTTATTCCCGGTATCGTAATATTTACCCCCGACAATCTCGCAGGCATAAATTTTCCGCCCGCGCGCGCGTAACTCATCAATCGCCTCAGGTAAATAATATTCCCCGCCGGTACCTGGTTTCTGGCTATTTAGGACTTCAAAGATATCTGGGGTTAACACGTAACACCCATGAGTGGCTATCTGGCTTGGCGCCTCTTCCGGTTTTGGCTTTTCAATAATCCGGTTAATAACGTAGATATTATCCCTAACCAAGGTTAGATCGGCAATTCCATACCGGGACAAATCTTCTTTCTTCTCAATCTTGACTCCCGAAATCACCGGATCACCAAACTCTTCAAACACTTCCAAGCATTGTTTAAGCCGCGGTTTCTCCTCAGAATAGATAAATTCATCCCCCCACATGACGGCAAATGGCTCATCGCCGATGATATGTTGGGCATTTTTTACTGGAGTCGCATTGCCATAGCTGCCCTTTTGCCTGATATAAATAAAATTAGCCATATCGCCGATCCGCATGATTTCATCCAGTAAGGGTTTTTTCTTCTCCCCGCCCAACTTCAAGTTCTCTATCAAATCGGTACTTGGTACATCAAAGTGATCTTCAATGGTACGCTTATGGTACCCGGTTACCAAAATGATATCTTCGATTCCACTGGCGACACACTCTTCAACTACATATTGAATAATCGGCTTATCCACCACTGGTAGCATCTCCTTGGGCATGGCTTTGGTCTGGGGTAAAAACCTGGTACCGAAGCCGGCGGCCGGAATCACGGCCTTAGTCACTTTCTGCATGCCTAAATTTTAGAACCAAAAACCCCAGTCGTAAATCCCTACTAGTTCCCCCATCTAGACCATGTTAAAATCCACCCATGATTGACCTTAAAGCCCCAGCCGGGGGGAAATTTGTTAGTGGTTTTTTTAGCCAAGTCAGACAGGAATTGCGCCAAGTCACCTGGCCTAACCGCCGTGATACCCTCAGGATGACCACGATCGTCATTGCTATTACCCTAGCTATCGGCCTTTACCTGGGAGGTTTAGACTACCTCCTCACCTTGCTTATGGGCCTCATTATTTAAATCTTGTAGCCTGTAGCCATTAAAATATGCCAAAAAAGAAAAAGACCAAAAAAACTTTAAAGCTCGAGGCTAAAGTCAAGAAAGCGGCGGTCAAAGCGGCTGACCGGGCGGTGGCGCCTCAGCCAAAAACCAAGTCCGAAGTGGCTGCCTTGGCCCCAGAAACGGCCGAAACCAAAAACCACTTCGTCATCACCGAGTCCGACGCCAAAGATGCCAAATGGTACGTCATCCACACCTACTCCGGCCATGAGAACTCGGTCGCTGTCAACATGATTCAGCGGGTCGGCACCATGAATCTTCAAGACAAGGTGCTGGAGCTCTTAATCCCCACCCAAAACAAGATCCAGATTAAACGGGGTAAGAAAAAAGCCATCCGGGAAAAGATTTTCCCCGGCTACATGCTGGTCAAAATGATCATGGCCGACGATTCCTGGCTGGCCGTCCGCACCACCCCCGGGGTCACCGGTTTTGTCGGTATCGGCACCAAACCCACGCCCCTCCCCCCCACCGAAGTCGAATCAATCAAGAAGTTCATGCTCCAGGAAGCGCCCAAGTATAAAGCCTCCTTTACCACCGGCGAGGCCGTCAAAATTGTCGAAGGTCCTTTTGCCGACTTTCTGGGTACGGTTGACTCCATCGACGACGCCAAAGGCAAAGTCCATGTCTTAGTTTCCATCTTCGGTAGAGAAACACCAGTAGAATTAGATTTTTTGCAGGTAGCTAAGATTTAAGCTTGAGCCTGCCAAAGGATCACAATCCTGAGCTTGCCGAAGGATTACTATCCTGAGCTTGCCGAAGGACTTGACCCGTTCCCCCCCAGCGTATAGGCTGTAACTATGTCAGCTAAACGTCGACGGCCGCCCCGAATCAAGGGTCAGTATTTGCTGTTGCTTGGTTTACTCCTGCTCCTCATCTTGCCGTTTGCCCTCCGAGCCGTTAAAAACCCGGTTAATTACCTCCCCCGGGCTTATATCCGTGATCAAGCCGTCAGTTTAGAAGCCGGGACCAACAGCCCCCCCACTTTAGAAGGTAGTACTTTCAATCCGATCCACTGCCGCTTAAACCAACCCTGCCGTCACACCTTCAAAGGCACCGACAAAGATCTCTATGACACTCTGGCCTTAACCGCCGACTTCCTTCCGCCTGAGCTTAAACTCTCTGACTGCCAAACTTCCCAAACTTTTACCGGCGCCAAAAGGTTGAATTGCCAACTGACCGGGACCCCGACCCAAACCGGTACCTACAAAATCCTGGTCACTTTAACCGACGGTACCTCTACCCCGGTCAGCAAACCCTTTACCCTTGACGTCCCATAAGGCCTATGGCCAAAAAAATCCTGGTGGTTGAAGACCACCCTTCCGTTAGAACCATGTTGGTCAGTCTCTTTCGCAACCACGGCTACGAGGTCACCGAAGCCCATGATGGTCATGATGGCTTAGCCCTCCTCCGCCAAGGCGGCTTTGATGCCGTCCTGCTTGACCTGAAACTGCCCACCATCGACGGCTTCTCGATCCTCAAACTCCTCCACGAGCAGCCACCCAAAAATCCCAACGGTCCCATCATTGTTTTCTCCAACACTGGGGATGAGTCTGCCAAACAGCAATCGCTTGAGTTTGGCGCCGCCAGTTTTGTCCATAAAGAGAACTTGGATACCCTTAAATTAGTGGAGCAGGTGGAAGCTACCATGGCTCATAAAGTACCGACCTCAACAACTAACCCCTTTACCCAAGCCTAAGAATCATTTACGATGAGGACAGCTTACCTATGGTTTTAAGAAAAAAACTCCTCGTCCTCGAGGACCATCCCGGTTTGGGGCAATTGCTCAAAGACTTATTTACCGCCCACGGCTATGAGGTGACCATCGCCACCAACGGCCGCCAGGGCTTGGATTACGCCCAAGAAGGCGGCTTCGCCATTATCATCACCGACATCAAAATGCCGGAAATGGATGGCATCGAGTTCTTAAGAACCCTGCATGAAGCCAAGCCTAAAACTGAAAACGGCCCCATCATCGTCTATTCCAATTTCGCTTATCAATATTCCAAGGATGAAGTCTTGAGTCTCGGCGCCTCTGAATTTGTGGCCAAAGACACTGTCTCCACCACCGATCTGGTTCAACTGGTCGAGAAAACCATTAGCGCCCACGGCCAGGCTTCAACAAAATAACTATGACCGAACATCACCTGACCCACTTCGGCGCTCGCGAAGGCGTGGCTTTATCCGCTCTGATTATCGCCCTCGTGGCTTTACCCCTGGGCAACTGGGCGGCTGCCCAAGTCTCCGAGGCTCGTTTCCTGGCCAACCAAGCGGCTTTGTTGGCCGGTCTAATGCCGGCTGGTGAGACTGGTATGCTCACCGTCACCACCCCACCTTTGGCTGTGGCCACCCCCGCTTTGCCTCTCCTACCCACCGCCCGACCGACTCTAGCTGTAGTCGCTATTCCCCAAGCGTTACCCACTGCCCAGAACCAATTTACCCTGATCACTACCAAGCTCGAGCCGGCGGTCGTCGGTCAGCCCTACACCGCCATGATCCGGGTCCGCACCCCTCAACCCGGCCTTACCCCAACTCTGATGACCGGTCGCCTGCCCCATGGTTTAACCTCTCAGGGTTGTTTAGAAACCGTCCAGGTGGCCAATGACAATCTGGAGCATGTCTGTGTTATCTCCGGGACCCCGTTATACGCCGGCACCTTCAACTTCACCGTGGCCATCTTTGACAACCAAGGCAACACCGTCCAAACCAAATACACCCTGGTCGTCAATCCTTAAAGAACTCCTGCTTGGCTTACCTTTGCTTCCCTGTTAAAATGCATTCCGTTTCCTATGGCTAAAAAAATCAAAACCGTCCTTAAACTTAATCTGATGGCCGGGAAAGCCAATCCGGCCCCACCCGTCGGACCGGCCTTGGGTCAGCACGGCATCAACATCATGGACTTCTGCAACCAATACAACGAAGCCACCAAGGACCGACTGGGCCAAGTCTTACCGGCTCAAGTCACCATCTATGAAGACCGCTCCTTTGATTTTGTCATCAAACTGCCACCCGTTTCCGATCTGATCAAACAAACCCTCAAATTGGAGAAGGGCTCTGGTACTGCCGGCAAAGACGTCGTTGGCACTTTAAGTCAAGCTCAAGTCGAAGCCATTGCCAAAACCAAACTCCCCGACTTAAACACTCAGGATCTTAATGCGGCTATCCGTACCGTCAGCGGTACCGCCCGCAGCCTGGGCATCAAAGTCGAGTAATTTTCCCGAGTGCCTCGTGCTATACTTTGGCCATATGAAACCAGCCGTAAGTAGGCAATCAGTCCTTCATTTCAAGATTCTCATCGAACAAGATGAGGACGGTTGGTTTGTTGCCTCAGTCCCTGAATTACCTGGTTGTTACACTCAAGGAAAAACCGTCGAACAAGCCCGAAATCGCATTCGGCAAGTCATCAAACTCGTTCTCGATACTGAACCAGAAATTACTCAAGAAAAGAAACGCTTTCCTGAATCATTTCCCAAATTCTTCGGCATTGAGGATTTGATCTTTCCTTATGCCTAGGTTAAAGTCTTTAACTGGTAAACAAATTATTGAAATCTTGAGCCACCATGGCTTCTTGATTGTCCGACAACATGCCAGTCATGTTAGACTGAAACACCCCGACGGTCGGGCAACGACTGTACCCATTCATCGTCATGAACATGTCGGTCGTGGTTTACTCAGGAAAATCATCCGCGATTCTAAACTTAAATTATCAGAATTCCAGTAGCACCCTCATTGACACCCCAATCCTCCTCTTGTTAAAGTGAAAGCTATGGCTGCCCGCCGACCGTCTCCCCCTCACCAAATGCTGATGGCTGCCGCCTCCCTGGCGGTCATTGCCTTAACCTTGCCCGTTGGTCTTTTTACCCTCAAGTTATCCCGCGCCGCCCAACTCCAGTCCAGTGCCCGCTCGGCCACCATACCTGAATTGATCAGACCGGGCATCAAAACTAAACCCATCATCTCCGATACTAAACCGATCATCCGCGAGGACAATCCCAGTCTGCCTCCCCCGACGGCTCCCACCACCGCTCCCGGCCTCGATTGCGCCCCGCCGCCTAAATGTCTTTTTACCGTCCCCAATTGCCTTTTACCCGAACCGGCCGAAGGCTGGTGTCTTAAACCCACCCCCAAACCCTTACCCTCTCCCCGACCAACCAGCGTGACTATTCGACCTACCTCTACCCCACCAACGTCCGCTCCATGGCCAACCACGGCCATTCTACCAGTGTTTCGTCTCACCCCCCTCCCTTTGCCCACCCCTGTTTGCGATCTTAACTGTCTCGATGGTTCTGCCCCCCTCTTACCCTCATGCACCTGCCCACCACCTTTAACTGCCGATCAAATTAAGACTTTGCCTGCTTCGGCTCCGCCCCAAATTCAAACCTTTGCCTTGCCTCGAGCCGCCACCAGCCGCCCCTATCAGACCAGCCTGACCGTCACCGACGCCGATTCACCCCTCTTGGTTGTTTCGATTGCCAATTTACCCCAAGGTCTCAGTTACCACTGCACCAAAACCGGCGGCCAAGCTGCTGACTCGACCACCACCTGCCGCATCAGTGGCACCCTCATTGATCCGCCCGGTTATTATCTCGCCCAAGTTACCGCCGTCGATTCCGGCGGCAGCACCGTCGTCAAAACCGTTACCCTACCGGTGGCAGCACCCAACTTGGTGGAGCGCCTCCTCAATCTGTTCTCTTTCAACCGTTAATCCGACCTACCCTTTGCCTTTCATCAAGTCCCATGATAGACTTGAGGCCGTCTCGTTATGACTGAGTCCGGTGTTACTCCGGACCTAGGAGAGCCAAACTATGAGTAAAGCCAAAACCCGAACCGTCGACATGTCCGTTTCCGAAGCGGACCTGGATAAAATCATTCTCCCCGAAGAAGCCGCTCAGATCGAGCGTGACCGCTTTAAAGAACTTAAGTACCAAGAGAAACTGGCCAAAAAAGCCAAAAAAACCGAAAAAGCCACCGAGAAACAGGACCTTCAAGCCAAGATTGAAGCCAAAGCCGAAGCCGTTAAAGCCAAACCCAAAATTGCTCGCCTTAAACCTCGTTCCCGGCGTTACCAAGCCGCCCGTCGCCTGGTTGACCGGACCAAAGTTTACCCCCTCAAAGTCGCCGCTGACTTGGTCATCAAAACTAACTATACCGCTTTCCCGGGGACCATCGTCGCCGAGCTGGTGGTCAAAAAAGCCAACCTCACGGCCACCATCACCTTCCCTCATCCCACCGGTCGGATCGTCAAAGTCGCTGTTGCCTCCGACGCTCTCCTCAAGGAAATTGAAACCGGTCAGCTCAACTTTGATATCCTCCTGACCAAACCCGAGTTCATGCCCAAAATCGCCAAACTGGCTAAAATCTTAGGTCCTAAAGGCTTAATGCCTAATCCCAAAAACCAAACGATCGTGGCTGATCCCGAAAAACGTCAAGCTGAACTTGAAGCCGGCACCTTATCTGTCCGTACCGAGAAAAAAGCCCCGCTCCTCCATGTAGTCATTGGTAAAACCAATCATCAACCAGCCCAACTCATGGCTAATGTCGAAGCTTTGATTAAAGCGGTTGATCCCCGCCAGCTGATCAAACTGACTTTAGCCGCCACCATGTCCCCGGGTATCAAGGTCGATTTAACTCCCTACCAAGCCCTTTAATTGACACATCCGGAAATTGCCGTTATAGTTCAGTCAGAAGTATCCATTTCCCTGCCCTCTCTTTTATGGTCAAACACCGCTTATGGTGGGCTGCCCCGGTTCTCAGCTTAATTTTCGCCTTTTGGTTGCGAACGATTCTAGCCACCAACGCCGAGTCTAATCCGGCCGGAATTGACCTCCAGTTAATACCCGTACCCCCCACCTTGACTGCGGGTAGCCCGGTGGATATTGAAGTCTGGGTCACCCCCAACGGCAACCAGGTGACCGCCGCCGAACTACGCCTCACTTTTGACCCCCAAGTCCTTCAGCCCCGCTCGCCTCACCCGGTAGCCACCGCTGCTGCGCTCGCCCTCGTCTTACCCAACTGCACCGCCGGTCCACCCGCCCCCGCCTGCCCGGCCACCAGTTCCGCGACCCCAGAGCAAGCCTTGATTTACCTCGGGGTCAACTGCACCGAGGCCGGCTGCCCCGTTCCCGACCCCCAAAGTCGCTTTCTTTTGGCCACCCTTGAGCTCAACGCTACCGCTACCGCCGCCGGGGTTACCGCCATTGACCCGGTCTCACCGCCCTCCCCCACCTTGACCGCCGCCTTAGCCTTTGACACCGACGCTACCCGTCTGGCTTCGACCACCAGCCTTACTATTACCCCATGTGCCTTAACTTACGATTTTAATCCGGATGGTCGCATCACCGTGGTCGACATCATGCAACCTGTGAGCCACTGGCTGGCTGGACCGGGTCACCAAGATTACAACGGCCAATTTGATGTCACTGGTAATGGCACCATCGATATTCAAGATATTCAAACCGTCGCTCACACTTGGAACCAATCATGCCTGGAACCAAATTTTTAACCTTCTATGCGCCGCTTCACCCTTCTTACCAGCCTCATTTTCGCCTTAGTTGGTCTCTTATGGCCTCGTTCGGTCCAAGCCCAAACCGCCGTCATTGACCTCCAGCCAAGCAGTTCCAGCGTTACCGTCTCCGACCAGTTCAGTCTGGCCATCAATCTCACTGACGTCACTAACCTCGGCGCCTTTCAGTTTACGCTCCATTACGACCCGGCTTTAATCGAGCCGCTGGATTTGGCCATCGGCGCCTTCTTAAGTTCTACCGGCCGCTCGGTCATTCCCTTAGGTCCCAGCCTGAATCCTACCTTAGGGACCTTGACTTTTGGGGCCGTCTCCTTTGGTGACACTCCGGGAGCTCTCGGCAGTGGCACCCTGGCTACCCTCAATTTCCAAGCCCTAACCCCAGGCCTAGCCCCCTTCAGTTTAACCGCCACCCAACTGACCGATCCCGACGCCAATTTAATCGCTCACCGGCTCCTGGACACTCAAGTCACCATTCAGGCTTCAACCCCGACACCCACCCCTACGCCATCGCCCACCCCGACGGCGACGGCCTCCGCTAGCCTAGCCTTTCTTCCCCAAGGTCCAGCCTATCTGAATGAAGCTCTTAGTCTCGACCTTTTCTTGGACACCAATGCCCCGATTACCGGCGTTGATGCCTGGGTCGAATTCAACCCCACCCAGCTTCGCGTCGATCAGGTGAGTGATAACCACCTCTTGCCCACTACCCCCCTCTTGGATTTTGACAATAGCCAAGGCATTATCCGCCTCTCCCAAGTGGCCGACCCCGGCGCCCCCTTTACCGGTCAAGGTTCCTTAGCCACGCTCACCCTGACACCGCTGGCCACCGGTCCCACCGCCTTACATTACCGTTACACCCCGGGGTCGAAAGCCGACACCAACGTCATTGCCGCTGCCGATGGGGCAGACATCTTATTACCACCGGCAGACCTTAACCTGAACGTGGCCGTTCCGGCTGACCTCCAATTGCAATTCACCACTCCTTCGGAAAACCCCCAACTGGGCCACACCCTCACCGGCACCTTAACTGACCTGGATCAAACCGTTTCGGCCAGCCTCAGTGCCGACCTCACCGGTCTAACCACCCCCTATCGCCTGGATAGTAATCTTATCAACCAACTCAAGACCTTTTTCTTTAAAACCTCCGGCTTTCTCCGTCGCCGCTTTGAATTGACCGTTCAACCTGGCCTTAACCTGATCCACCTTGGCCTCCTTAAAGCTGGCGATCTCAACCATGACGGCATGGTCAACACGGTGGACTTATCACTCATGTATGATCAGTGGTTTACCCTGAGCCCCGCCGAAGGGTTCGTCCCGGCTGACTTCAACCGCGACGGCATTGTCAATTCGGCCGATCACTGGCACTTGATCAGTAATTTCCTTCAAGAAGATGAATAAGCTTAAATTGTGTTTCCTGTTTCTTGTTTCCTGCCTGCCCGCCATCTGGCTGGGTTTCTTGTTTCTTGCGCCCTCAGCGCAGGCCGCTACCCTGACTCTCGCCCCTGCCAGCCTCTCCTTGACCGAGTCCCAAGCGGCAACCCCGACTTTAAACCTCGATCCCCAGGGTGACTTAATCATTGGCACCGATGTCTTTATTAACTTTGACCCCCGTTACCTCAAAATCATTAGCGTCGTTCGCCGCACTTTTGCCAGTACTCCGGCCACAATCATCGACAACACCAAGGGTCAAGTCAAGTTCTCCCTGGCCAATCCCTACGGCGTCTACCAAACTACACCCGGAGCCGTGGCTGACCTGACTATCCAAGGTTTATCACCCGTCTCGACTACCCCAATTAATTTTAGCTTTACTCCCGGATCCACCCGAGATACCAACGTCGTCGCTCCCGGTGGCCAAGACGTTTTAACCACGGCCACCGGTACTACTATCGCCATAACCAGCCAAAACCAAAGTACTACTAACTCCAGTCCGACGCCCACCGCCACCCCGACTCCGTCTGCCGCCGCCGCGGCCACTATCCTACCCGAAATCACCGCCGTCTCGACCGCCAAGCCCAAACCCACCCCGACCATCAACCCAGACGAAAGTTTAATCCAAACCCCGCCGGCCGGCTTTATCGCCCCCTTGCCCCCGCCTAAGCCACCCGCTGTTCTCGGCGCCGCCACCCCCACCCCACCCCGGTTTCCCTGGTTCTTGATTCCCTTGGCTATACTCCTGATTACGGCCGCCGTTCTCCTGCTCCGCCGCCTCCACCACCCCCGCCGTCTGCCTCAATACCCAACTCCGAAGCCGGCTCTTGCCTTCAGTTAAGTGCCGAGGTATACTCTGATCTTGTTCTTAAGACAGCGCGCCCATTAAATAAGTCGCGCCGAGGAATTTATGCCTTCTCAAAAAAATCTCGAGCTCGTCTCGGCCATCGAAGCCAACCTGGATCAAGCCCAAGCTTTGATTATTGCCGACTACTCCGGCCTCAACGTTGCCGCCCAAACTGATCTTAGGCTCAAAACCAAAGCCGCTGGTGGTCTGTTTACTGTGGCCAAGAACCGGCTGTTGGCCTTAGCCCTTAAAAACCGGCTCTCTGACGCTGCTGAACCCCTCCAAAAAGTCCTGACCGGTCCCAACGCGGTTCTTTATGGCTATACCGATGCCGCCGCCGTGGCTAAGGTTTTAGTGGAATTTGCTAAAGATCACCAGTCGTTAAATATCAAAATCGGCCTGTTTAAACCAGACATCCTCATCCTCACTGCTGACCAGATCAAAGCTATAGCCACCCTCCCCACCCGGACCGAACTCCTGGCTCAACTCATCGGCCAACTCAACGCTCCCCTGGCCGGCCTGGTTAACGTCCTTTCCGGTCCTCAGCGTCAACTGGTCTACGTCCTTGATGCCCTTTGTCGTCAAAAAACTAATAATTAACTCAGGAGATTCTATATGGCCGATGAAGCCAAGAAACCAGCCGAAACTAAAACCGCCGCCGCCGCCAAACCGGTGGCCAAGACATTAAAACCCATCATCGAGGCGATCGAAAAGTTGTCGGTCTTAGAGTTGGCCGACTTGGTCAAAGCTCTGGAAGACAAATTTGGCGTCTCGGCTGCAGCCCCGGTAGCCGTAGCTGTTGCCTCGCCCGCCGGAGCTTCAGCGGCAGGTCCCGCCGAAGAAAAAACCGAGTTTGACGTCATACTGGCCGCCGCCGGCGCCAACAAAATCGCCGTCATCAAGGCCGTCCGCGAAATCAACCAAAACTTAGGCCTCAAAGAAGCCAAAGATCTGGTCGAAGCCGCTCCCAAACCAGTCCTTGAAGGGGCTAAGAAAGCCGACGCCGAGTCTGCCAAGAAAAAACTCGAAGCAGCCGGTGCTCAAGTCGAGCTGAAATAAGCTCTTTACCGCTTCGTCACTAAAAAATACTCTTCTCTGAGTAGAAACCAGCGGGCTTTAATGATCCGCTCACAATCCTGCTTCTGGGACTTATGTTCCCGCATTGCCCTCATCTGTATCTGGTAAACTTTTGTAGTATCAATTTCTAAATCCACCTCGGATTTCTCATAGCCAGCCATGAGGGTGGTAAATAAAATATCGATTCAAGATTGATCGCCAAGCCCTCCGCTCCAGCTTGCAAAAGTACCATAACTGCTTGACCGACCGATTCTACCCTTCATAGGCTCAAATGTGTACGGGATGTATGTGAACTAGAACACCGCAAAGTCCAAAAGTCTCGTCATCCGGATGGGCTACCACCGCTAATACTCGTTTAAACCTGGGGAAAGTTGTCTTCATTGTCGGCACAATCCATTTATTTTACCCTACCAATCATTCAACACACATACATCTTGCCATGCCTGAACAGGGTTATCACCTACACAGACACAATTCTTATCTGGCGGTGGCGACTGCTGCGGATCACAGGCTACACCGTCCCATGGGGACGCTACCGTCGGCTCACTCAACCCGGTGGGTATAGCTGTTACATCTTCCTGACAGGTCCCGACAGCCGCGTACAAACTGTTCAACCAATCAAAATAGATCTGGTTCCCGTAATACCGGCCACATGCCTCCTTCAGAGAATCCCCCCGCAACAGCCCATGGGCAAACAGTGTCATCATACTGTCAAGGTTTACGTTTGGATTAAGCAACTCCGCAGTCAGCAACCTTTTATACATTAGATTAACTGCATAATTGCACATTAACAAACCGATTGAACTCAAGTTTTTAACTTTGAGTGATTTACTTAACCGTAGCT
>MHDC01000027.1 GCA_001803415.1 Microgenomates group bacterium RBG_16_45_19
CGGCGAGTGTTTTAACTTCGCAAATTTTGTAACTACTCTTTAGTTGTTTCAGCGAGTCCGACACCAACTGACTTCCAAAACCCTTATTCCGATACTCGGGTGAAACAGCTAACCAACTTATTTCAATTACATCTTTGCTATTATCTTTATATGTTACAAATCCAATGACATTATTGTTCAGATATGCTCCGAATAGTAGATGGTTTTGTATATCCTTTTTTAGTTGGTCAAATCCCGTCTGAAAGTATCTTTTTGAGCTTTGAGCAACTTTTAACGCTCCTTCATAGTCGTCTGTTTTCCTGATAACTACATTCACATCCATATTTGAAGTTTAACACAAGACGGGGGTGGTGGGGGTAATTGGGACAAAATTAAATAGGGACTCCGACAGGCACCATACGGTACCTGTTTCCAAAGGTGAAATAATATTGAGTGAATTTTCTTCAATACTCGTCGTGGGTCACCAAATCAAAAAATATGTATGTATCTTTTTTATCCATAGACTTTATGGATAAAGCCCGTAAATCTGATTTTATCTTAATGGCATACTGCTCGGATCTTTTTCCTTGCAATTTGTGTAAATGCAGTGAAGGATAGAATGGGTTAGACCTGAATAAGTTAATCTGCTTTTTCAGAGCTGAATTTAGGCTGGGGTCTTTCTTGATTAATTTTTGAGCTTTCTTTTTGAAGAAGTTGGTTAGCTCAATGTCCATAAAAACCTTACTTTTACAAGTTCAGCTTGCTTATAAATTATCGAAGTATTCATTAATATTTTCAAGCTTAGTTGTTTTTCCTTCTTCATGCTCTTTCAAGGCTCGGAGTCCTCTTTTTTCGGTCTTTTCACTCATTTTAAAAATAGGGATATCAATATCCTTTACGTCGTTAATAACAAGGTGTCTTATATAAGATGCCAAATTCAAACCAAACTTTTCCGCTTTGCTTTTGAGATGCAAGTACAATTCGTCTGGCAGAGTTACTTTGACTTGGGTTGCTTGTATATTAGACATAGTACCATATTAGTACTAAAAGAGGGACTTGTCAAGTACTTATCTGGGATTTTGTTCGTACTTTTTGGAGAATTTGACCTGCTTAATATTATTCTGCGACGGGCAGCACCTGATGGACGACGTTCGAACGTATTGGATTACTTCAATTGAGCCTGGCTTTGTTCCTAATTTCACTTAAAGAGTTAATGGCTCTTAAGAATCACTATATTACTATTCTAAAACTCGAGGTTACCTCATCCAGCTCCAATCCATTTCTTTAATTTCGGACGGAACTGCGTGTCCAGGGTCATTTTTATTTATCCATTCTTCAATTTTATCTACCCCTCCCCACAAACCACCTGTTCATTTAAGGCGAGCGTAAGTTGTTCTTGTTCATTAGCCAAGCCCATAACTTGCCAGTTTCTTAAAGCACACAATCCTTGGACTATTGTTTGTGCCGACCACTTATCAGCCATAGCGACAGGTTCAAAACCCACCAATCGAGGGTCAGTTGGTTTATGTGCTTGCACAATTACCTCTGCCTGGTTTAAAAATTTTCCAGGAAGCAATGTCCTGATTTGCGTTTCATAAGCTTGAGAGTCAGTTTCTATGAAAGTCATCAGTTTCACCCCTGCTCAATTTAATAGATTTGGCAGTATTTTATCATAAAAGGGTTTCTGAAATCTCTAATTGAGGGGGTGGTGGGGGTAATTTGGATGGAATAAAAATGGTCGGGTACAATTCTGTACCCGATTTTATCCTTTCTCGAAAAAGTCTTTCATCATAGTCATTAAAGTAGTTCTTCCTTTATTTGATTTGAGATATTTTTCTCGTCTTTGGGCATCACTTCTGGTTGGATAAGCTTCGTAGAAGATTAGTTTGAGAGGTGTATAGAACTTGGTTGATTTAACTTTTCCTTTGTCATGTTCTTGCACTCTTTGTTTTAAGTTTTCTGAATAGCCGATGTAGATAAAATTTTTCTTTGGGTTGTAAAGCAAATATACGTAGTAGAATTTCATTAAATGAGTTTAGCAAAATTATAATAGTCATTGGCTCGGGTACCATTCGATACCCGGCTGCGGCGTGCTCTGCTTTTGCTTCTGGCGAAGCAAGGCGCAGAATTGTGCCTTGCAGGGCCGGAAGGAATCGAACCTTCGTCTAGGGTTTTGGAGACCCCCATTCTACCGCTGAACTACGGCCCTATAATCCTCCCTATTCTATCAAACTCCTGCCCCTCATACCCAGGCACCCGATTATTTATCACCCAGATCATGTATAATTAAGCCATGAAGAACTGGTCAGTCGATGAAAATTATCTTAAAAAATCCCCCAAGAAATACCAACTCTGGCAGCTTGAACAACAAATTAGTTATGGCCTTGATCCGGGTGAACGGATTGATCGTCATGAATTAATTGCCTCCTGGTCTCAAATTCAAGGCCGCCTAGACCCCAAGCGTCGCGATTTTCTTAAATTCCTTTTATGGAGTTAGATACTATTCTCAGCCGCTTCCAACAACAAGCTTTGGCTTATTTTAAGAAAACATCATTGGTCAAACATTTCTACCTGGCTGGCGGTACGGCCTTAGCCGAATATTACCTTCATCACCGTAAATCAGAAGATCTAGACTTCTTCACTCAAGAAGAGTTATCTATAAAAATCCTCCGTGACTTTTCCACTCAACTGCAAACGCTTATGCCTATGGATAAAGTCGAATATCAGCATGGATTTGGTCTATACAGCTTTTTCTTCTCTCCAAAAGGTGAAGTGGCTCAATATAAAATCGATTTTGGTCAATATCCCTTTGGCCCCATCGAACCATTACGCCTTATCGATAAACTCCATATTGAATCCCTCTATGATATTGCCGTCGATAAAGCCCATACTATCTCCGTCCGTCCGAGATTGCGCGATTTCATCGACTTATACTCTATCTTAGATCGAGAAAAAACTTGGAAATTTGAGGCGTTAATTCAAAAAAGCCAAGAAAAATTTGAAATCGTCGTTGATCCCTTTCAATTAGGCGAAAATCTCCTCCAAGTCAACCAACTCATAGACATGCCAATCATGCTCAAACCGGTTAACTTAAAAGCCGTACGCACTTTCTTTCTCTTTCAAGCCAAACAGCTCCAGAAAAGAATTTTTACTTAAAATTACTTCAACTTACTCGTTTCCTTGTGCTCGGTCACCTTCCGGCAATGCTTGCAGTACTTCTTCAATTTAAGTTTGTCTGGTGTATTCAGTTTATTGCGCTCGGTTAGATAGTTAAAGTTTTTACACACCGAACACTTCAAGCCAAAAAACTGCCTGGGACCTTTTTTACTGGCCATAAGTTTCTCTCCCGCCGGATTGTATCACCCCTACCAAACCACGATCAACCCCAAGCCGAGTAACATCACTAAGGTCCCCAAGCCCATCACCATCAAGCTTAATTGCGGCGTCCCAGCCGTGGGTAAAGCCGGAGTTGGTGCTGGGGTGGCCGTTGGCCCTGGAGTGGCAGATGGACCGGGAGTGGGGGTGCTGGTTGGCCCCGGAGTGGCAGATGGACCGGGAGTGGGAGTGTTGGTCGGTCCTGGGGTAGCCGTTGGCTCGGCACAGACACAATCCGCTTCTTCAACACAACCGGGGTTGCGGCACATCCCCCCATTACACTCCAAACCATCGGTACACTGCTCAGTGGTCGAACAGGATTGACTGCATTGTTGCGGGGGGACGGTAAAACTAATGGTACAGCTTAAAGCCGGTGTTGGTGCCGCTTGAGCTCGGGGTTGACTTTGCGGGGCACTGGGGGCCACCGGGACGGTGGCCACTTGTCTTAAGCGCATCACCGTTAACAACGCCACTACCCCTAACACCAAAGTTAGAATGGTTAAACCAACTAGGATGAGGACTTGGCGATGGCTCTTCATAGGTTACTCTTGACTCCCGGCTTGCCATTCGGTGCAAGTGGCGGTGGCTCCCTCACCGGTACACCAGCGGCAACGGACCTGATAGTTGCCCGGTTGAGTGATCGCCATGGTGGCGGTGCCGGTGGTGGCATTGGTCAAAGCCAGGTAGGCTCCACTATTGATACTGGCTTGGAATTCGGCTCGGGCATTGGTAGTGGGCGTGCCACTGCAGGCAAACTCGACGGTGGTCCCCAGGTTGACTGAGGCTGGGGTCATGGATAATTCGGTACAGGCTAACTCAGAGGGTAGCGGTGTTGGCGTCGGGGTCGGCGCCTCTTCGTCGCAGTCAATCCCGGTTTGGCATAAACTCCAGGCCACCATCCCACCGTTGGCTTGGATATTGCAATCGGTTTGACCATCCACCGCCGTGATCACTAAATCCGTCTGGTAACTACCGCAGGCCTCGCCGTTTGGTGATGACCGGGTGATCGGTACATCCAAGGTTTCACCCGGTTCTAAAGTAATCGTTAAATCGGTATTTTGGATCGGGTTATTCTGACAAACAGTGAAACCGTCCTCAGATTGCACCCCGCAACCTTCAACACAAAAATTAGAATTAGAGTAATAATCGATCGTCCGGGTCTCTTGAGTCCGGTTGATCAATCGATAAATCGCCGTCGTCGAGGTGACTTGCCGCGTCTCTGTTTCCCCGGTCACACAAGCTTGATATGCCATCTGCGGGCATAGTGGTTCCTCAGACAACACCTGAATTTCAATATCACCGGTACCCCCGAAGTGATCACAAGTATATTGCCTGGCAATACTGTGATAAGCCTGTTTGGTGACATCCGCCGCCTGTTGGGTTTGTAAGAGGCGGATACCCACCAATAGACCTCCACCCACTAATAGTAGGGCTAATGAACCTAAACCCACGGCTAAGGCGGTTTTCTTCTTCTTGGGTGGTGAGGGTGGGGCTTGTGGTTGGGTCTTATCTAAATCTGCAATCAAGGTCTTGGCTTTAGTCTCTAAGACTTGACGCTGTTGGGGGGGTAAGGGAGCTACCTGTCCGGCGGGAATCTGATACTCTTGAACTCCCCCGCTTGGTGGTGGCTGCGGGTCATTTTTGGCCATAAAAAAAACTCACTCTTGTTCATCATAGACATGGAATCTCCGTTTATGCAACCCTCACCTTGCCTGGAGCCCTTGGGTTTGCTAAGATTCCTTTGAAAATGCCTGGATAGCTCAGTTGGCAGAGCGCAAACATGGTAAGTTTGAGGTCCGGGGTCCGATCCCCCGTCCAGGCTCAAAAAGCTTGCCCAAAGCAAAATCGAAGGGCTGGGGTACTCAAGCGGCCAACGAGGTCGGTCTGTAAAACCGATGGCGTAAGCCTACATAGGTTCGAATCCTATCCCCAGCACATTGGTACTATTTGATATAGATAATCTGATTGATATTTAACGGTATCTACGTTAATATACGAGTACTTAATCCCCCTGTGAGAGCGGAAGCTATTTGCAGGGGCTTTTTGTTGGTATACTTGGGAAATGAAACAAAAATGCTGGATTATTATCGATGGCAGCAATTTCTACTTCAAGCTTAAGGATTTAGGGTTATATAATCTGTTAGCATTTGATTTCACTAAGTTTGTTAAATTACTTGGCGGTTCTAACAAAATCGTGCAGGTTTGTTACTACGTCGGGAGAATTCGCCAAGATGGGACCAAGAAAACCAATGAATTATTTAATGCCCAACAAAAACTCCTTGGCAGTTTAAAGAAACACAAAATAGCCTATCAATTTGGTTACTTATTAAAAAGTGATGGTGTTTACCATGAAAAAGGGGTGGACGTACAAATGGCTGTTGACATGGTAGCTGCCGCTTTCGAGAAAACCTGCAACCGAATAATTTTGGTTTCTTCCGATACCGATTTGGCCCCAGCTATTAAAAAAGCCCGAGAAAAAGGCATGGTAGTAGAATACGCTGGATTCTCACATCAACCTAGTATAGCCATGGTCGGGTTCTGCACCGAGTCAACCTTACTCAAAAAAGAAGACCTGGTTTCATTCTTACCTGCCAAGAAAAAACAGAGACATGGTACTCCAGACCAGAATTAAATGAAGCAAAGTCGGTTCGTATGTTCACTGCAAGCCAGCCACTGACCCAACCTACATTTATCGGCCAGCAAGACGGTGAACAGATCCTCTGTCTGATTAAAGCTCACCCCCTGGCCTTAATCAGCCAAAGCTTAAAGGTCCTCGCCGCCAGCCTTCTCCTTTTTGTCGTCATCGTCATGTTGAACATTGTTCTACCCGAATTCAGCTCGATCATCACTCCCCTTTTCAGTCTGACTAGTCTGGTCATTTTTATTGTTGGCTTCTGGACTGTCCTGAGCAGTCCGGCTAAAAATCTGACCTATATCACCGACCGCCGCCTGGTCCGCTTTCAGGCCACCACCCCCTTTACCATCAATAGTCGGACTCTAAGCTGGCAGGACGTAGTCAAAGTTAAAACCTTCCCCCCCAACTTTATCTGGCGCTGGCTTAACGTCGGCACCATTGTCGCCCACTCCCACTCCACCATGGTCAACACGGTCGAAACCAAAAGCCAGTCAGTCCTCTCCGATGATGATATTGATATCCCCCATGTTCACTACTACCGGGATCTAGGCAATTACCTGGATAAAATCCTCTACCTCTACCATAAAACCCCCAAAGATCTCGCCACCCTCAAACCCTTCGTCTTTAAACCCCGCGGCCACCGCGATTAGTTCCTCATGATACAATCAAACCATGAGGTTAACTCAAGACCAACTCCACCAGCTTGACCGCCTTCGCCGCCGGCATCATTTGTCTTTAATCTTGCTTCATGGTTCTCATTTGACTGGAAAACTTCACCCCGACAGCGATTTAGATATCGCCGCTCTTTGCCAAAGAAAAACTCGGTTAAACCTCCTCTCACTCATCACCAGTTTAAATCGTATTTTTAAGACCAACCGCGTCGACCTCACCAATCTTACCCAGGCCGACCCCCTCCTAATCTATCAGGTAACTCAACATTCCCAACTTCTTTCCGGTGATGATCACCTCTATACCCAACTCCAGCTAAAAGCCCTCCATGTCTATCAAGATTACCTCCCTTATTTACGACTAGAACAACAATTAGTTGAGGCTAGGACCAAGAGCTATGTCACCGCTTAATCAAGCTTTAATTACTCGAAAAATCCAGCAGGTGACCGAGGACCTGAAAAAATTAACCCCCTACAGCCGCTTGACTCCTGCCCAATATCTGTCCGACGACCAGAGCCAGCTAATTGTTGAACGTCTGCTCGAAAGACTTATCGGTCGGATAATCGATATCAATTTCCATCTGCTCAAAGAAGTTTTTGATGATCTCCCCCAGGACTATTACCAATCATTCAAAAAAATGGCTCAACACCAAGTTCTGGATCAATCACTGGCACAGGACCTGGCTCCGGCTGCGGCAACCAGAAATATCCTGGCTCACCAATACGATGAGGTTGATCCCCGGCAAATTTACCAGGCTATGAAAAAGGCGGTCACTTTAATCCCTCGATACTTGTCTCAAATCCAGAAGAAAATCGCCTCCCCCATCCAAGAGCCCCGCACCGGCGGCGTTAGTTGAGGAAAAGCTTTCCCCGGATGAATCCAGGTGGGTGGGCTGTCTCGCTGCCCTCGGGCATTGGGAACGGGCCCTCCCGTACAAAGCTATCTTTACTGTGGAGGAAAAATCTTCCTCTCTCTGCCGCTTTGTGCAGGGCAAATTCATTGTAACATTGACTTTCAACTACCAGCAACTCCTCTATCCCTCTGGTCCAAAACCAGCTAGGATCAAATTATGTCTGCACTTTGGCAAATCCTTATTTGTATCATCTCCTTTTGGTTTTACCCAACCACCCTGACGGCCGCCTCACCTCCAGACGAAATCTTTGAGGATTACCGTTACCAAACCAGTCCCCTTTTTCTTGAAACCCCACCTACCGCTTTCCGACTCGAGTCAGCCGCCGATGACCTGGCTGCCACTGACGAGATTACCACTCACCCCCTGTCATTTTACGTTGAAACCCAAACCGCCGCCCGTTATCCCGCTTATCAGAACCTGATTCCGGCCGCCGTGGCCAACATCAACCAAAGACTGACTGACGCCGGTATCCGCCGCCAATTTACCCTCACCGATTATCACTTTTATAACAAGAACCTCCAAACTAATTGTCCAGCTACTAATCCTAATGGTCACTATTTGCCAGCTATTTATTGTAGCCACTCTGCCAGCTATATCGTGGTCGCTGCCGACGAAACCAGCGGGTCTAACTATACCCCCTATTATTACCCCTCAATTGAGTGGCACGGCTACAATGGTCTCTTTAGTACCCAAGGTGTCAGCGTCTTAGCCCACGAATTGGGTCATACGCTCGGCCTACCCGACGAGTATCACTTAAGTCTCAAGGCCGAAAACAACTTAGTCACCGGTAGCGCTTACCAGCCTCTCGCTGGTTACATTATGCATAATCTCACCCCGGGTCATTTTCACCCTTGGGACGCCGAGATTATCAACCGCATCCCCCAGTTTCCCCCGGCTCACGTCCATCCCCAAACCCTATTCCAACCTCAAGACAGCCAACTCTTGATTCTCGATGCCATCGGCCGACCGTTATCGACAGCGGCAGTGATTATCTATGCTTCTAACCCCAGTGCCACCAGCGGCGGCCGGCTGGATGCCATCCCTGAATTCCAAGGCCAAACCGACAGCGCCGGCCGTTATGCCTTAGGAGCTAACCTCTTAGGTTACGATAATCTTAACTCCCTCAAGGCTTTTTTAGTCCAAATCAACCATCGAGGTTCCACTGAGTCTCACTGGTTCACCTTTATGGACGTTAATTACGCTTTTTGGGCCCATCCCACCGGGGTCGGCACCATTACCCTCAACACCACTCTTAATCCACCTCACCCGGCCGATCTCAATCTGGACTCGGTCATCGACTTTCTGGATTACGACCGCCTCCGCCAACAGCTTTTTGACCCCATTAATCCCCTCGACCTTAACCTAGACGGCACCACCAATATCTATGATTTTAACTGGTTTTTCGGGTACGTCTTTTCCCTCACCTAAAATCCTCCTCCTCCTTGCTTCACTCTCCCTAAAGGTGTAATATATTTCTCGAAAGTGTTAATAATCACATTTATCAGAAACATATGCGCTTTCTGGACTTAAAGACCCAACTCCAAAATTTTCCCCTCTTTTCTCTGTCGGACATCAGAACGTTTGACCCGGACTTCGATCGTCGGCGTCTGAGCGAATGGCAAGCCAAAAACTATCTCCAAATGATCATTAGGGGTTTTTATCGTTTTACCGATACCCCCCTGAACGATCTCACCCTGTTTTTCATTGCCAATAAAATCTACCAGCCCTCCTATATTTCCCTGGAAATGGCTTTAGCTTACTATCATCTCATTCCCGAAAGTGTCTATACCATTACCTCGATCAGCTCAGCCAAAACCACGACCTTTACTACCCCTGTCGGTACCTTTGCTTACCAAAGCGTCCGCCCCGAGCTCCTGTTTGGCATCACCCTTCTGCCTTACCAAGACAAACACCTGGCTATTGGCGCTATCGAAAAAGTCATCTTAGACTATTTCTACCTCCACCCCGAACTGAACACCAGCGAAAAAATTGCCGGTCTGCGCCTCAACTCAGACGAGTTAATCCGTCAAGTTAGTTGGCCCAAACTGGATCAATATCTCCAGATCTTTCAAAATCAAGCCATGACCAGGCGTATCCATCACCTCAAACAGGCGGTTCTCTATGCTTAATTTTACCGATCTTGTGGCCCAATATCCACCACCTCTACGGGGTTTCCAACGCTACATCCTTAGAGAATATCTCCAAACCAAGCTTCTGGCCATCATTTTCAGCTCTCCCATCGGCTCCAAGCTTGCCTTTATTGGCGGTACCGCCCTCTGTCTGATCTACCACAATTCCCGCTTTAGCGAAGACATTGACTTTGACAATTTCGATCTGACCGAAAGTGATTTCACTGCCCTGTCCCAATCCATCCAAACTAAATTGCAGGCCGAAGGCTATACCGTGGAAATCAAGAATGTTCACAAGGGTGCTTACCGTTGTTATATTCGTTTCCCCCATCTCCTATTTAAACTCGGGCTGACGCCGATTGAAGAAGAAAAGATTCTGATTCAACTGGATTCTGCCGCTCATTATTTTGACTATCAACCTAAGACTCACCTGCTGAATAAATTCGACATTTTTACCCCCATCCGAGTGACTCCCCTGGATATTCTCCTCTCCCAAAAGCTGTTAGCGGCTTTCAGCCGCCGTACCCCCAAAGGCCGGGATTTTTATGATATTGTCTTTCTCCTTTCCCTGACCAAGCCCAATTATGCTTACTTAAAAGCCAAGCTAACCATCGACACCGACGTGACTTTGCGACAAAAACTCTTCAACCATATCAAATCCTATGACTTTACCGCTCTCGCTCAAGAAGTCCGGCCCTTCCTCTTTAATCCTACTGACAGTCAAAGAGTTCAATATTTCCCGGACTACTTTAAAACCGTTGCCTTGAAATAAGCTTAACCACTTAATCCTAGGGTGTTGGTGTCGGCGGCCACGGCGCATAAGCACCAGTATCCACCTTCAACGGATTCACCTGGCTCCAGCTAAACACCGGTAAGCGCAAATCATTCGGCGCATTTAGGAGGAAATCCGGCCGGTAAGTCATCACCGACGAGGGATTATTAGGATCACCAATATTCCGCCAGAATTCTACTCCACCCCAACCCACAAATGTTCCCGCGCCATTAAGTAAGGCATCACTGCTGGCACCGGCAGTCTCCAGTTCTAACACCCCATCAGCCACATAAATCCCCTCGGCTTTGGTGACCGCCGGATTAATTGTAATATCACCCGAAACAATAAACATGGCAAATCCACCTTCTTGAACCGTAAAGTCGGCGGCTAAAGTCAAATCTCCGTTAACCAAAACAATATAAGTCCCGTCCACCGCCACATCCGGATCACCCCAATCGGCCAAAGTTAAATCACCCTGATATACAAAGGTGTTAGGTATAGTCGCAATGGCTGAGGTATCAGTATCACCTGGGTGGGTTTCTGGCAAATCAAATTTAGAATTGTCATTGTTTGGGGCATCCCAGGCACTAGATCCAGTTCCATCATCGGTGGGATCCGGTAAATTAAACAACTCCCTGAACAAACTAAAGTCCTCTCGCTTGAGGTTATTATCTCCCAACTCATAGGCTGACTGAGCGATCCACTTATCAGGGTTCATTGTATCCACCCAGAAACCACTACCAAAGTTTAGGGGGTTAACGCTTGTCATCTGATATAATAACACCCCCTGATCCATGTCGAAGGGGAAAGGAAGTGAAATTGTGGAAGCTAAAGATAGTAGCGTATTTGGCGGTAGATTACTCGAAACCGCCGTGCCTATGTTATTATCTGAATTAGCCCCGACATCGCCACCCCTGGTCTGCCACCAAGAATTTGTCCCTTCAGGAGTTAAGTAAAAATCAATTCCGCTTATATTAACGCTATTTACCTGAACAGTTCTAGGATTACTATTATCGACTGGGGGTAAAGGCAGGGGTAAAGGCGGACATACCGATAGATCATACCCGTTTGGAACAGTTAAGTTAACTCCATAAGTGCCGTTGTATACGGTGAAAGTATAGCTACCCTCAACAATATTAACAGAAGGCCCTGAGATTAAACTTACTGAGGGATTGTTCGTCATATATGGTGGATCTCCTGGTCCACAATCACTATTATAATCTAAATAGACCGTCCCGCTGATGCTATAACTCGCCCCGCCCACACTAAAAGCGGCGTTATCGACTCCATACCGATATTCCGGCCCACCACACGAATACCGGTTTGGCAGCGGTGGTGGGGTTGGATAAACCGGATCATCCAACTGATCGGTGCCCATGTTTTCCGGCGGCGTCCCATTTCGATCCACCAATGGATTACCACCACATAAATAAGGCCATGATCCGGCACTGCACTGCAACCAATATTCTCCAACCTCGTCGGGTAATTGCACCGTAAATACATCACTGCACTCATTACCATCTGTTGAGGTACATTCACCTAAAACGTAGAAACGGTGTTCCGATCCTTCCTTGTACCAATTATCATCCACAGTTATTGGTGTCCATTGGTCACCTAGACTAGCAATTTGCATACTTGGACCGACCGATAGCGGGCTGATATTTCCTACACCGCTTTGGGTAGCCGCGTTTGCGGTTAAATCAGTAAAAGGCGGTGTTGGATTAATATAGGCCGGATCGCCTGGGGTTCTTCTGGCCAATAAGAGTCTAACTGGATTACTCCCCGGTAAGATATTCCTGGCTGCCCCTCTTATCTTGACATCTATTGTTGTTCCTGAGCCGGACCCACCCTCAATTGCCAGCGAGAACGGAGAATCTTCTGGCTCTATAGTATTCGCATCTCCATCTCCAAAGGGAGTGTAGTTACGATAATCACTATCAGTTCCCACTCCACCCTCTTTAACCTTGACCTCGCAATAACTCTGAGTGGGGCTAGTACTCTCCGGATAGCATGAGGCAATCGATGCCCCATAACCCCCTGCATCCTCATACAATGCTGGGGATTGGCAACTATTTGGATTGCTGTTACTGCACGGCCGCCAATAAACAGCCGGTCGGCCTAAGTACTCATCTACGTACGAATAAATCGAAGTTTGCACCGGATAATAACCGGCATTGTAATACTGCGGCCCACTCCAAAAGATATCCTGGCTGGCATTGGGATTTTCATAAACTGCCGCCCTCGTCCAAGCATAAGTCCCGGTAAACCTATCTTCTAATACGTAACCGCTTGAACTTTCCCCCTCGGCTTGCGACCGATAAGGATCAGCCTGAGTCCCGCTACCGTTTCTGGCCATCCACAAGCCGGCAAAACCGCCACAATCGATCTTGCAGTACAAATCCCAGCGACCAACGGTGGGCGGATCAGTATTAAGTACCCATGAATCAAAGTCATTACAGGACACCGACGGGGTTCGACAGCGGCGTATCAGGTCTCCCTGGGCGTTTTCATCCCACCAACAAATCCTAACGGTAAACCGGGTATCGCCAGACTCCCCATCCTCTCGGCAAGCGTAATCACTCGGATTTAGACAGTGGTTACAAGCGTTACTACCAGTATAGCGGTTGCCGGCTACGGCAATGTCATGCCAACCTGTCGGTAAATACATAAATCCAAACGACCGGTGCTGATCGGAGCAGGAAAAAATAAAGTTATTTTCGAAGTTGTTATCCGGAAAGTCCATTAAACCCCGCCTAAAACCAATCAACGGTTTATCGAATAAATCCGGCACATTCGGATACCAAAGTACATGAGGAATAAAAGTGATCTGATCATTATAAAAATTATTTTCGACTTGGCCTACCGGTGGCGGTGGATTATCCGGAGTCTGGTCTTCAATCTTAAAGAATGATCCATGGTTGTTAAAGGCATAGGGGTGGCTTGGTTCAGTTGTTTGCAAATACGTCTTCATGGCACTGCAAGTCAAGTTATCATCCGACGAATGAGTGCAACCTTCCGGGGTTGTGGAGCAGGCATCAGGATTCTGCGGATGCCGGTCCCGGCACGACTCCCGCTCATCTTGCCCTCCAGGTGGCCCACCTACACTACCACCAACTCCACCACCACCACATCTTTCCCAATCTCCAGCATTACATAAATCGCACCAAAAAGGATCTGTACAAGTAGCTTGAACCTTCGTTCCACTCAACATTAAAATCACTATGCCGCTTGCCACCACTATGAAGATCCACTTCAGCTTAGACATAATAATATCTAATTACAGGTACGGTAGCACTTGCTCCCTAATTATTTGCACATCGGGCTTAAAGTAGAGCTTACGTAAAGAATTTTCCAGACTATCGGCATCTGTCTCATAAGCGGCACAGACTGGTCGCCCCTCTCTTAGTTGTAACGCCATCCAATCTCGGTCAGCCTTGGGGATTTCGTTACCAAGTATATAATCTACATACTTGGCCGCCTTTGTGTCTGGATCAACACCTTGCGGAACCACCAGAACCGAATTAAGCGAGGTCACTCGGCTTAACTTAAATGTCTTGGTGTCTACTCCAACTTCAGCTCCATTGATCACGATAATTGGCACTTCGGTTCCCTTTCCCGTGGACAAGGTGATACTCACACCTCTATCCCCTCTACCAAGATAAGCATCGCTTAAATTTTTTTCAATAACTTCTTCTAATCCTTGTGTCAATCGACCACAACCATAAAACACTCGTATCTTGGAAGATCTCACTTGGGTAATTTCAGTTACCGAACGAGTAGACGGACCCATTAGTTCCCAGACACAAGAGGGACAAATAAATCCTACTGGTTTGACCCATAATTTGCGGTAAAGAAACGTAAAAATTGGTTGATTTTGCCATTCATATATCCATTTATAAGTTTCACTCGATTTTATCGGCAAATACTTCAAAGAAAAATACCATCCAGGTAATCCCATCCACAAAAAAACAACTAATCCAAGTACCGAACTAACAACCAACAACAGTCTCTTTTTCTTAGGCATTAATTACTTGTATCACTTTCCATTCCATTGTTTCAAGAACAAACTATTACCTGATTACCCCTATATCTACAATGTTAATCTTTAAAAACGGGTTAACTTAACCTAATTAATCATTTGTTTTCAAAATGCCATGGCTCAGGATTCAATCCCAGAACTACATCGAGTACTAACTTTGCATCTGAAGGATTATATCTTGCTAATAAAGGATATATCGCTTTTAAGTAAGCAATAAACTCTTCATAAACGGAATAGCCATGGAACTCACGCAACCAAGCATGAAACAGTTCATGCGGAAGTACGATAAATACGGTATCGCTGTTTAATCTGTCTCTAGTGAGATACACCGTATCGACAAATTGATAACTTCCCCTTTCAGTACTAAGATCAAATCTCCCATCTTTTACTGCTATAAACCAATACATTGTGGCAAGTTCACCCAACGGTAAATCGTATCCATCTTTCAAAGCTTTACTGATTATACCTTGTTCACTCTGAGTAAAAGAATCTGGTAGCTTTTTTTTGTGCCTCTCGAAGTAGTCATCAACTGTTTGCACCCATTCACCTTTAGTCATGCCCGCGACTTTCGACATATATTTGCCTGATATATCATTCACTACCATCGGAGTGCCATGAGTCCAACCAAGAATATCCCTTAGAATAATCGCCTGTGCATTAGTTTCATCCCTAAAGGCACCTCGGTTTTGCTCAGTCGCAACATACCAGACAATAGGTCTTGATTGAATTAATCCAGATCTTAAACCTACGACTAGATAATTACTTACCCTATCTTTACGTGGTAAGAAATAATCTAACCTATCACTGATATCATTAGCACCCAGTTCATCTAATACAAATTTTACCGTAGGAATTTCCCTATATACAAGTTTCATTACTCCCGGTACTAACTCTGTACCATCGTGGTCAAACATTTTACCAACTACTTCGAAACCAGCGATATCTCCCTTGTCATTCAAGTACGGGGCATAATAATCACCGGTAACTATGTCCTTAGCAGTCGGAATATAATTACCATTAATATCTCGCTCCAATTCAACCAGCACAGTTCTCATTTCCATCGGTACCGGCTCAACATATTTCCACATTTCCGAAGTGTTACGATGAATTTGAACCGGAATATTTGGATCTAAAATCTTTATTCTTAAATCTAATGCTTGTTCATACTCAATCGTCCCCTCTTGAATATTGGCCGCTATCTCCACCACCGGGCCGATGACGGCTGCCTCAACTACCCAATTACCTGAGACGTCTTTGTAAAGTCGGGCTCCTTCTCCAGCTTGATCTAATTTTTCTCCCACATCATCAGGTATTAACAATTTAGCTAGAATCTTATGCCCTTTTAAAAACTCAAGCGGTGAAAGCTTCACCTCCCCTGGGTAATCTCTTAAAAATGATTGAAATGTAACTTCACCATTTTGACCATTTATGATTAAGAATGGTATCGTTCCAGAATTTCCTAAATCAATACTTAACATATCGTTGCCGTTTCGAACTTCAGTAATTAAGGGTAATAACATCTTCACCTCGCCCCCCGGAAATAAAGGGCCAGCCTTACCAAAATTATCCATACCGACACCCAACCATTGGCTAATGCTTCCATCACTGTGCCTGACGGTAAAGATCGGCATAACGATATGCACTGTTTGTTCTTCATTCGCGAAACCAAAAGCAGCCATTTCCAATCCATCACCCGGACCCAATTTTAAGCTTTTAGTAATCGCTTCCTGTTGACTTACAATTCCTGATGGATCAACCGATTCAACTATTTTCAGCCTCGTCGCTTCACCCCTTACTTCCTGATTTATCACAGCAGGGGCATCAACGGTGGCGACCAAAGTTGGTACCGCCGACTCCGGTACCGCCACTTCACCGCCCCCTGGTGTTGGCAAAACTCCTTCAATCCCACTGGCTGATTGAGCCTGTTGAGTGGCTAGCTTATCAACCGCAGAAAGGTTTGGATCCACTATTCCCTGCCCGCCAGCTCCTTTAGCGGTAGCCTCTACCTTAGGTATATTAAAGTCGGTATTATCAATTATTGACGGTGATAGTGGTCCACAAGCACTCAATAATAATGACGCAATCGTTAATTCTGCCACCCACCTGTATACCCTCCGTCTCATGCTTGGAGGTAATCCATCTATCAATCTCACCATTCCTATTACCCCCGCTGCCGCCACCCCAGCTGCCCCACCGGCTTCAATTAGGGTTTCACCCCTGGCCAAAGCATCTTTTAAAGTCTGTGTCATAGCACCCGGTAAAGTATTAAGCCAGTCATCAACCTGCTGCATGGCGTATCCAACTAACCGCATGGTATCGGATGTCCCCACCCAGATAACTTCATTGGTACCATCATCCAATTCAATCACCTCGATTGGCCCGCCCTCTACCGGATCATAAATCTGCGGTTGACTCAATAATGACTCAATTTGTTGCTCAGTTAAGCTTTGTCCCACCAATGGATGTTTATCCCCAAGTCCTTTAATATACGTATCCAAAATATTTAATACCTGGGGAAATTTACCAAATCCCGTTGAGACTTCATCTGGTAAGCTAGTTAATACCTCTTGAAGTTTAAGCCGTCCAGAATCATCGACAAGTGGACTCTCAATAACCCCTAGTGCAACCTTTGGAGTCTCTGGATTGGGCTGATTTGCATCCGCGTTGATTGGCATATCTTTCCAAGATTATAGGACAATAAAGCCAGCCTGGCAAGCGGTCAATTAGCCTCTTTAACCCACCATCATACCATTATGTCAATCGAAATTCTATGAGCGTGAGTTCTAAATCGAAATGCACCACCTGCAAGTACAATGCAGGACATGGCAAAACAATTTTCACCTCTCGATAGGGACCAGCTAGCTTTGTTGGTGAACCAAGGTAAATCTTATCGGGAGATCAGTAAACACCTTGGTTTTCACCATACCACTATTAGCCGTGAGGTCAGGCGAAACGGTTGGCACCACACCTATGTGGCCATTCATGCCCAAGCCGTGTCGGTTAAACGGAAACAGGTGGCCGGGAAACGTCACCCCTTAAAGGACCAAGGAACCTATGCCTACGTTTTAGAACATTTACGTTGGGGTTGGTCACCGGAACAAGTGAGTGGTCGGTTACAGAGAGACCGTGGCTACCCGGTCATTTGCCCAGAAACCATCTACACCTTTATCTATGCCCCCCAAACCAAACGCTTACGGTTGTGGGAGTATTTACCTAGAAAACAGAAGCACCGAAAGAAGCAACATGGTCGAGCGGCCCAAAGAGCGCGTATTCCTAACCGGGTCTCTATTCACTTGAGGCCAGTAACGGTTGAAACCCGCACAGAGTTAGGTCATTGGGAAGCTGACAGTGTCATTGGCAGACAAGTGAAGGGTAAAGTGATCCATACGGCGGTAGAAAGAAAAACCCGCTATCTTTTGGCCCACTTACTG
>MHDC01000028.1:0-37549 GCA_001803415.1 Microgenomates group bacterium RBG_16_45_19
CGAAAAGACTGATTTAAGGGCAGATTCATCAGGACATTCAGTCTAACCTGGATCTTGAGGGAATGTCAAATCCCCTTTGTTAAATCCTGAATGGTTACGGTGACAGATGTGAGAGTTAAGATGGTGCCAGAGCTAAGGGTGAAATAATATGAGGTTGGGAACCAATTTAAAATCTTTTTGGTTTAAGGTACAAAGTCGGGTCTCATATTCCAAACAAATGGCGGCAATCAAAGCATCGTTCCCGAGCACGATATTTTGCCGATGAAGTTCACCAGCAACCATTGCCGATCGTGAGGATAGATTGATAACCGACATGGAAGCGATTAATTTGGCGAACCGGTCCTGATATAATTTTTGGCCTGCTGACTGACCGCGGAATAATTCAAAAATAACGATTATAGGAATCGACAAGTGAAAGTTTAATCTTGAGGGATGATTCAGGAGGGTTGACAGAACACCCTGATCGGTTCGAAAATATTCGATCAGAATCGAGGTATCTAGACTGAGGTTTACCATTCTGGATATTTGTTTTTATAGGAATCTAGTCTAACCTGCTTGATCTGCGTCTCATCTTCCTTGGTAAAGATGGCTTTACAGTCTTCGAGGGCTTTCTTAAAAGCCACCCAATTAAAAGCTGGTGAAGTGTCGGCAACAATCTTGGCAATGGCTTTGCCATTTTTAGTGATCTTGGTTGTCTGGCCAGAATATTTAGCGGCGGCGATCAGATCAAAGAACTCGGCCCTGGCTTGAGTAGCAGTTTTAGTGACTATCTCCATATATGTCCATTATGTAAGAAATGTACATGTTGTCAAGAAGCAGTTGACGAAAGAGTTTTTTTAGTGGTTTTTTTCTTGAGATAAAGGGGATAGAAATACATGGTAAGGCCGGAAGCGGCCATGAAGAATAGAGCCAGAGAAAAGAAAGGACTAAGGGTGTTGTGGAGGCGGCGGGCAGCTAGAGGGTCAACAAAGGGGAAGAGGAGGGGAAATTTCATGATGGAGCCGGTGACCATCATGATTAGGGCTAAAACGACAATTAGGAGTGCCAGGAACCGATGCAACTTTTTAGCTTTGAGGTACATATTGCCTCAGATTATAATGGTTGAAACGACGCTTGACAAACGAGAATATATTTCATATTATGTACATATATGTACATATCTAGAAATACAATGAAGCAGAAGAAATTACTCGAGCAGGATAAACGGCTGTTTCGGACAGCCGATCTAGCGGTATTGTGGCAAATAACGAATAAAAACACCCTTCTAACCACGATCAAACGGTATAGACAGAATCGGATTCTGTATCGGGTAGCCCAGGGAGTTTATAGCACGATTCCTTTAACCAGATTAAACCCATTTGAACTTGGTTGTGCGGTAGCCGGTCCACTAGCCTATATTTCCTTAGAGTCAGTCTTGTCTCAAGAAGGAATAATAAATCAACAGCCGAATAAAATAACCCTGATTGGTAAAAAGAACCAAGAATTTGAGGCTGGCGGGCATACTTTCTTATGCCGATATGTCAATCCTACTTATTTAGTCAACCGGGATGGGATTGAGGATAATGGTCGTCAGGCGGTGGCGACCACCAAACGAGCGGTAAGGGATATGCTCTACTTAAAACCTCAATACCATTTTGATCGACCGATTCCGAAAGGTTGGTTATGATTTTACCCAAACCTGAAGATGCTAAACATAAATACCAAATGTATCGACTATTAACGGCGATTCTCTCGGATAATAGCTTGGCCAATAAGCTCTATTTCAAGGGGGGTACTTGTGCTTCACTCCGAGGGATTTTGGATCGGTTTTCGGTGGATTTAGATTTTGATTTGGTCGATGGGGCGGCGAGAATTGAATTGCGGCCACTTTTGGGTAAAGTATTTACTGATTTAGGCTTAACCATCAAAGACCAGAGCCGACAGCATTTACAGTTCTTTTTAAAGTACGAAGCACCGGCTTGGCAGAGGAATACGATCAAGTTGGAGATTAACGATCAGGTGAGTCCAAAAAATACTTATGAGTCGTTAAATTTACTGGAATTGCATCTATACTGTCAGGCTCAAACCATCGAGACAATGGTGGCCAATAAGCTGTATGTAGCGACCGCCCGGTTTGACAAGAACGGGAGCATCGCCGGTCGTGATTTTTATGATATCCGACACTTTTTAGTTCAAGGATTACCGGTTAATCAGGCGGTAGTGGAGGAGAGGAGCGGCTTTAAATATGTAGACTACCTGAAAAAATTGGTGGTCTTTATCCAGGAGAATGTGACCGATGAGTTATTGTATCAAGATCTAAATCCACTCTTGCCAGCGGTGTCGCTGAAGCGTTCGCTTAGAAATTTAAAGCCGGAAGTCTTAGGGTTATTGAACGACGAAATCAAACGGAAGGTAAATACATAACCCGGGAGTGTGTGTTTAATCCTCAATCATGTGATAAAGTAACCTGGAATATCAAAACCTTTGAATTGATTTGTTCTATTAGCCAGATGTACCGTACCACCAGCAGCTTCCACAGCTTGTGTCAATTCCAATAAGGTTTCAAAGCCTAGTGGTTTCCAACAATTATCGGTGGTTGGGGTAAATGCAGCATGACCATCTAAACCATGATTACCAACAATTCCGCCATCAGCAAACTTGGTTCGCATACCTTGAGCATTAGCGAATAAGTCCTTTAGGCGAGAATCAATAGTAACTTTTCTGTGAGATGTTGAGTCACCGGGAGTCGATTCTGGTAGAGTCATAATCATGCAAAAATTAATAAATCTTGACGCGATTATAGAGAGAGAGAGAGGCTTGAAGTCAATCAGATGGGAAATTAAGAGAGGAGGAGGGTGTTTTCGTGGCGGTAGCCGAACTCATGGGGTAAATAGATGCCGGGCTCGAGAGTGATGACCATACCGGCTTTGAGGGGAGTGTGATTGTTGGCGTTGAGGGAAGGGGATTCATGGATTTCCAGGCCGATGCCGTGACCGGAAGAGTGGATGTAATATTCACCGAAGCCAGCTTTAGCAATCACTGCACGGGCGGCGGCATCAATATCCGATGCCATCACCCCCGGAGAGTTTTCGGCTGATAGCCGGTTCACTCTGGGGGAGATGGCTAGGCGGGATTTGTCTCCGGTCAGTTCGACAAGGGAAAATTGTGAGCGGAGAAGGTTGAGGGTGGCAGTGTAGGCGGAGTGGACAATAGTTTCGATTTCAAGGAAGCGGGGTGGGGGAGTGCCAAGATAAAAAGTGCGGGAGATATCAGCGGCATAACCATGGTAGGAGCCACCAAAGTCTAAGAGTACGACCGTGGGTGGAGCCAGTTTGGTTTTATCCGGGAGGTGATGGGGGAGGGCAGCGTGGGAACCAAAGGCAACAATGGGGGGAAAGGCAATGGCGTCGGCACCAAAATCATAAAGTTTGGTTTCGATCAGACGGGCCAGAGAGAACTCGGAAAAAGTGCTAATCTCGCCGAGAATACGGTCAAGCCAAGTCATGGTCCGGCGAGTGCTAGCGCAAGCCTGGTGAATGGCTTTAATTTCGCTCGGGTCTTTGATGAGGCGTAAAGTTTCGACGAGGTCGGTGGTCGGCTCCAGTTTAGCCTGAGGTAGGGCTGAGTGAAGCCGGCGGTGCTCAGCCACAGTTAAGTGGTGAGCTTCAAAGCCAATGATTGGTGATTGATGATTTATGGTTGAGAAAACAGCCGATAAGGTTGACTCAAAGGTATGGGTGGGGGACATGGAGATGGTTTTAAGCCAAGGGTGGGGTGGGGGAGTCAGAAAGGGGGAATGATACAAGTGAGCTTGAGTCGAAGTGACTAGGAGGAAGGCTTCGCGACTGCTAGAATCGAGTTGTTTGAGGCCGGTGAGATAGGTGAGGCTGGTTGGTTTAGAGATCACCAGGCCGTCGAGTTGGCGGAGCAGGAAGAGGCGCCTAAGTTGAGATAATCGCCGAGACATAAAACCCTCAAGGTTTGAGTTCCGGCGGAGTGATGATCGGAGAAGAGGGGAGAATTAAAATTTCTTGAGCGACGATATCAGCTGCCGAGTCCTTGGTGGGTTCGTATATGGCCAAGGCATGACTGTTGACGGGGAAGGATTGAGTCCGGTCGATGGCGGATTTAGTGCCGTTTGAGTCAGCCAGAAAGATTTGAGATTTACGGCCTAAGAGGAAAGTCTTAGCTTCTTGGGTAACGGGGTGGGTTAGAGTTAGATAATAGTCATCGCTGTCATACTGAGTGATTAAGCCCGAAAAGGCAGTCTGTAGACTTAAAACCGGTACCTGTCTTTGAGAAATTACTTGAGTGGCGTTGATAACTTGATTGTTATCGATACCGACGGCGATTAAATATTCGTCAATAGCCAAATCTTCAAAGGTCAGTTTAGTGTTGCCGGGGAGGCGGATAAAAGTAGTTTGGGCCGAGATCGAAGCCAATTTAACGCCGGCGTCACCCTCGATCGTCAAAGTGTCATTGCTGATTGAGGCCAGGTGGCCATAAGCCACGGCGGTGGTGGGGACGGCTTGGTCTAAAATCACTTCCTGGATCCGTTGTTTGACGTTTTCAGTAATATCTTGAATATCATTAGCCGGGGTGGGTGACGCTTGGGAGCGACTTGGGGTAGGGGAGGGAACTTTGGCGGTTTGACGGGGTAAGTAAATGACCGTTAAGGTTTTCTGGTTGGATTGGCCGTCGTCGGCAAAAGCTTCGACTTGGATGAGATTGGCTCCCTCAGCCAAGGTGATCGGAGCCGAGAAGTTGCCTTGAAAATCAGCGGCAGCGGTGGTGTAGCTATCGGTAGCAATCACGGAAATTAAAGCCTGGGGGGTAGTGGTGCCGGTAACCTGGAGATTGGCTTGATGGAAAACCATCCCATTATCAGGACTGGCGATAGTGAGCGGCTGAGTAGGCGCGGCCGGAGTGGGGGTTAAATGAGTATTTTGGTTTGATGCAAGCTGTTTTTTTAGTTTAAGAGATTGTTGAGCGGTGTGAATCCCAAAAGTGATGATTAGCCCGAGGGTAAAACCTATAATTATGGCGATAAGAACTTCTTTTTTCATTCGACAAGAGTTTACTTTATCAGGGAATATATTGGTTGTCAATCAAAAAGGTGGGGTATACAATGACCATGATTTGGAGGCGGATGGAACTGACCTATATTGGCCACAGTTGTTTTAAATTGAAAGGTAAAAAATCGGTATTGGTGACTGATCCCTATCAGCCCAAGGCTGTCGGTTTCAGTCTGCCACCGCTGAGTGCGGAGGTGGTGACGGTGAGCCATGACCATGAGGATCATAATGCCGTTAGCCGAGTGACCGGGACGGCGAGGCGAGATAAGCCGTATGTGATCTCGGCACCCGGGGAGTATGAAATCTTGGGGATTGGGGTGTTTGGCTGGGGGAGTCATCATGACGATGAAGCGGGGAAAGAACGGGGTAAAAATACCATGTATACCATTCATATCGATGGGGTCAGCGTCGGTCATCTGGGTGATTTAGGTCATACTCTAACTCAGGAACAAGTGGAACATTTAGGTTTGATTGACATACTATTGGTGCCGGTGGGAGGTGTCTATACGCTCGACCCGGTTCAGGCAGCCACAGTGGTGGCGGCGATCCAGCCTTCCTATATTGTCCCGATGCATTACAAGACGGCAAAACACAACCAGACTTTTGCTAAGCTCGAAGAAGTAACTGCCTTTGTCCAAGAGATGGGGGGACAGGCTCAGACAATGGAGTCTTTAACCGTTACGGCCGGGACCAGTCTGGAAGAAGCGGAGATCATCATTTTGCAGGCTAAAGGTTAGGTTAATCAATGGCGACCATGCCGGTACCACCTCATAGTGAAGCCGCCGAGTCGAGTGTCTTGGGCTCGATTCTGATCGATCGGGATGCGATCGTGGAGGTGGCTGAATTTTTACGACCGGATCATTTTTACCGAGAAGCGCACCGGCATATCTTTGCCGCCATGCTCAGTTTGTATGAGGAACGAGAACCAATTGACGTGGTGACGGTAGCCGAGCAATTGCGGAAGCAAAAACAATTGGCCGCGGTTGGGGATAAAGATTATCTGGCGACACTGGTAGAGAAAGTACCGACGGCGGCTCACACCGAGTCTTACGGTCGGCTGGTCAAAGATATGTACGTGAAGCGGCAGATGATCTCTTTGGCCGGGGAGATGTCTGGCTGGGCTTTTGACGAGGGGATCAGTGTCCCGGATCTGTTAGATAAAACTGAACAGCAGATTTTTGGTTTGTCCCAGCAACATTTGCGTCAAGTCTTTATTCCGATCCGTGATGCCTTGGCGGAAAGCTTTGATCGCTTGGATGAATTGCATAAAACGGCCGGTGGGATGAGGGGAGTACCAACCGGATTTTATGACTTAGATGACGCTTTGGCAGGGATGCAGCCGTCAAATCTATTAATCCTGGCGGCCAGGCCGGGGATTGGTAAAACCGCCTTAGCCTTAAACATTGCCCAGCAAGTGGCGGTCGAAGCCAAACTACCGGTGGGAGTGTTTTCGCTGGAGATGAGTCAGGAAGAGTTGGTGGACCGTTTACTGGTAGCCCAAGCCGATATTGACGCCTGGAAGCTAAAGACCGGCCGCTTAGGTGAAGACGAGTTTACGCGTTTATCTGACGCTATGGGTATTTTGGCTGATGCACCATTGTATATTGATGATACTCCCGGTTTATCGGTGTTGGAGATGCGGACTAAGGCCAGGCGGTTAATGACCGAGAAAGGCTTAAAATTGATTATTGTTGATTACCTGCAGTTAATTCGGGGCCGGGGATTAGAGAATCGGGTGGTCGAAGTGGCCGAGTTTTCTCAAGGCCTGAAAAATCTGTCCAGAGAATTGAAAGTACCGGTTTTGGCGATCTCGCAGTTGTCCCGAGCGGTGGAACATCGAGGGACCAAGCAACCCCAATTAGCCGATTTAAGGGAATCCGGGGCAATCGAGCAGGATGCCGATGTGGTGATGTTCTTGTGGCGAGAAGATGAGGAAGACTTAGCCAATATTAAGTTATCGATTGCCAAGCACCGTAACGGGCCATTAAAGACTATAGACTTGCGGTTCAGGGGTGATCGGATCCGCTTCTACGGGGTAGAACGGAAGCGGGGTTAGAAGGTGGGGAGGAAGCCGAAGAGGAAGATACTGAGGAGACCGAGCGAGAAGACGACTAAAAGGAACCAGCCCATATCCGATTTAAGGTGGAGGTACTCTTTGCCGTTGTCGATCCCGGCGGCAATAATCAAGACCAAAACGATCCAGATTAAACCCCGGATCAAAATCGAACCAAAACTGTCGGCCCGGGTAAACAAGAAGAGGTTAGACAGGTCCATCGAGGTCATTATATCAAGCTAGGTGCCAAAGGTGGGAGTCGAACCCACACGGTCTGTTAAGGACCACTGGTTTTTGAGACCAGCGCGTCTACCATTCCGCCACTTTGGCATTACGGGTAGGGACCAGCCTGCTTATTTTATCAAGTTACCTGGCTTTCTGCCAAGGTTAAACCAGTGGTATGATGGTTTACGCTTATGCTACCGATTATCCTGACGTTGGGTCCGATCAAAATCTATACCTATGCGGTGGCTTTGGCTTTAGCCTTGATTGGGTTTTTTTATGTGGTTTGGAAGCAGGGGCGGGAAGCCCATTTTGAGGAGACCGAGCTAATGGATGCCACCATGGTGGTGGGACTGGTAGCGGCGGTGGGAGCCAGAGTGGCTTATATTGGTTTGGTCAATTTTGCCTATTTTGGCTGGCGCTGGACCTGGTGGTTGTCGTTAATCAGTAAGCCGGGAGTCTGGTATTTGGGTTTTTTGGTCGCGGGGTTGGCGGCCTGCTGGTGGCAAGCTCGGCGAAGACGGTGGGATTTTTTAGCCCTGACTGATGTCTTGGTGGTGGCCTATGCCTTGTCTCAAGCGATAATGGCCGGTGGTCGCTGGTTTAACGGCAGCGGCTACGGGATTGTGTCGAACACCATTTTAGGGATGCGCTTTGCCGGGATGGTGGATAAACATTTACCGGTCCAGCTCTTAGAACTGTTAGCTTATTTGGCCACCTTTATCTTGCTATGGTGGACTGAAGGTCAGTATCGGACATTTACCTGGTACAAGGGGACTAAGAGTGAAGCCCAAAGTGGGTTTGTGACGGCCGTTTATTTAATATTATTTGGTTTGGTGGAGTTAATGTTTACCCCGTTAAAGTTACCGATGGCGGTATGGTGGGGGATTAGGATTGATGCTTTAGTGGCTGGAGTGATTGTGCTCCTCGGGATCTGGTTACTCTATCGGCGGTCAGCTTGGAGAGCCGCCAGGTTGTACCAAGGTTGGCAAACCCAGCGGCAAATCCAGGAACTCAAACCACCAACGGACGGTCAAGAAGCCGGGAAGATAAACCAGCCAACGACGACTCGGCGCTGGGGTAAAGATATTTTTGATTGATGAGTCGGGCTTTGAGGTTGGTTGAGTTTTAGGGTAGGAATGTTATGATGGGGGAGACTATATGACCAAAGTAACCCAATTGCCGGCGCAAATGATGGCTTCAATAAAGGGGTTGTTAACCAAAAAAGAGAAGCAATTAGAGAAACGGAAGATAGCCTTGAAAGCCGAGGATCCGTTTACTGATCCGGAGCGAATGAACGACAATGCCGCCATCGATGTGGAAGCGGCCGAACAGTTCGGCCATGAACGGATATCGGCCATGAATCGTGAAATTGATAAAATGCTGATTAGAGTGCGGAAATCATTGACCCGGATTAGATTGGGGAAATACGGTGTTTGTGATGTCTGCGGCAAAATGATTGATACCAATCGTCTAAGCATTGACCCGACGGTACAAGACTGCGTCTCATGCGCCAAAAAGAGAGCCAAAACCACTGGATTGAAATAGGAGTGGGTTTAAGCCTCCTCTTGGGACTGGATCTAATTATCAAGCAATGGTTGATGGAGCAATCCTTAGTGAGTTGGAATCGGGGTGGATTTTTAGGTTGGGTACCGTCGTGGTGGTGGTTGCCGCTGGGAATGGTAGTCATTGCGGGCGTCGGGTTGAAACTGAAGCAAACTCAAAATCGGTGGCTTAAGTGGAGTTGGTTATTAATTTTGGCAGGGGGGATCGGGAATTTAAGTGATCGACTCCGGTTTGGAGCAGTCAGGGATTATATTCCTTATCCAGGAGGGATTCAGGGGAATTTGGCGGATATATATTTGACCGTGGGGGTAAGCTTGATGTTAGTTTGGCTATGGAGGCAGCGGTATGAAACCAATCGAACCAATCTTTGAAGACCGGTGGTTGTGGGTGATCAATAAGCCGGCCGGGGTAGTGGTTAACCGAGCCCAGTCGGTGAAACAGGCCACGATTCAGGATTGGGCAGAGAACAGCCACAAGTTACAGGTAACCAGCGACAAGATTTTTTTGCAGCGGGGGGGAGTGGCTCATCGTTTGGATAAAGACACCAGCGGTTGTTTATTGATTGCCAAAGATCCAGAGACTTTGGATCGACTACTCAAACTATTTAAGTTAAGGCAAATAAAGAAAGATTACCTGGCTTTAGTCCACGGTCAGGTAAAACCAGCCAAAGGTTGGTGGTCGTGGCCGATAAACCGGGGCCGCGGTAAAAAACGGCGAGAATTTAGGGTGACACCTCAGGGGAAGTCAGCTTTCAGCCGATATCAGGTTCAGGAGAGGTATCGATATCAGGGAGAGAGTTATTCGCTCTTAAGCGTGGATTTGGAAACGGGTCGAACCCATCAGATAAGGGTCCATGCGGCGTTTGCGAAACATCCAGTGGTGGCCGATGAGATATACGGGATAGCGGCAGTATCTCAAGCAGATCGAGTTTGGTGTGGCCGGCATTGGTTACACGCGGCCAGGATCAGCTTGACTCATCCGATAACGGGGGCAGCTTTGACCGTTAAAGCGGCCTTACCCCAGGACTTAGAGGCAGCCTTAAAGCGATTGCAGAGGCAAGCATGAGAGCCAAGGCATGGCGGGGTTTGGGTCAGCAAGGTTTAGCTCGGGCCGGGGAGTTGATTACCAGTCATGGAGTGGTGCCGACGCCGGTATTTATGCCGGTAGGCACTCAAGCGACGGTAAAAGCCTTGGCGCCGGCTGATTTAGAACGAGCAGGAGCCAGCTTGATTTTGGCCAATACCTATCATTTGCACTTACGACCGGGTGAGCAGGTAATCAGTCAATTTAAAGGCTTACATCGGTTCATGAATTGGCCTGGGGCAATCTTGACCGATTCCGGTGGTTATCAAGTTTCCAGTTTGGGTTGGTTTAAAAAGGCTGGTACGGATCGATTGGTAAAAATTACTGATGAGGGAGCGGATTTTGTTTCACATCTGGATGGATCGAAGCATTTTTTAAGCCCAGAGAAAGCCATCCAAATCCAGCTTCAATTGGGGGCGGATATTATCATGGCTTTTGACGAAGCCACCCCCAATAAAGGTAAAGACTACGCCCGAGCCGCGCTGCGGCGTACCAATCGCTGGTTGACTCAATCGGTGCAGACTTGGCGGGCCAGCCAACCAGGGCAGGGGAAACGACCACATTTGTTTGGAATTATCCAGGGTGGGAATTACCCGGAATTACGGCGGGAAGCAGCGAAGTGGGTAATACAAAGCGGGGTGGCCGGAGTGGCGCTGGGAGGAGCGACGATCGGTCAATCGGTGACGCAAACCCAAACTAATGCCGCCTGGGTAATGGAGATCATCCGCCAGACGACTCTGCCGCTTTATTTGATGGGAGTAGGAGTAGCCCCGTCCCACTTAATTGGGGCGGTTCAGGCCGGAGCCGATATGGTTGATTGTGTCGCCCCCACCAAATTGGCTCGCTGTGGTTTGTTGTATGTCGGCCAGCTGGTGATTCCCGCCGGTCAAGTCAAACGAGCCCGATTTGAGTCAGAATACCGGCAAGAAAGATTAGATATTAGCAAAAAAGGCTTTGAGACAGACCAGCGACCGGTGGAAGCTAAGTGTGATTGTGACACCTGTCAGCAGGGTTTTTCGCGGGCTTACCTGCATCATTTGTTTAAAGCCCGGGAACTATTGTATTATCGATTGGCCTCGATTCATAATGTCCGGATGATGATCCGGACAGCCGAGTTACTCAGGCAGGCAATTTTATGCGAAGACTAAGTTTAAAAAGCTGGGGTTTGATGAGCCTAGGGTGTTTGGGAGTAATTGGCATCGGGATTAACTATCGGTATCAGACTGTGAAAAACTTTGAGGGGAAGGAACCGTTTCGGTTGGCAGTAGTCGAGACCGGGGAGACTCCGGGACGAGTGGCGTTGGTGTCATACTACCCACAGGAAAAGCAAGTGGAAATCCTCGATGTGGGAGGGGAGCGCTGGGTGGAGACGGCGAAAGATTACGGTCGCTATCGCTGGGGAGTGCTGGACCAGTTGGATGCCAGCGAAAAGCTTGATGGCGGTTTAGTCACCGCCACGTTAATGAAAAATTATGGCTTATTGGTCAGGGATCGAGTCAGATTAACCGGAAAAGTTCAAACCAGATCGTCAGCTTGGGTGAGGCGAGTTTTTTGGCAGTACAGCTGGCAAGGGAAGGGCTGGATAGCCAAACTGGATGCCTGGCGGATACTGCTTAAAGTTTTGGATTTAAGAGAGCCGGAGGTAATGACCGTGGACTTGGATAAGCTGCCGGTGTGGCAGACGGCTGACGCACTCGAACCGATTTGGGTGTTTGATCCGAGTAAATTTGATCGAGAAGTCAGTTTGCGACGGTTCAGGTTACCGCAAGAAGTGACGGTCATGGTGGAAAACGGCAGCGGTCGGGACGGCTTAGGCGAGGCGGTGACCCGGATTCTGGATCGGGAAGGCTTTTTGGTCATCAGGACCGGAACCCTGATGGAGACAGAGGTGGTGGCGGTTAATACTCAAGTCAGATTGGTTAAAGACCAGGAAACGGACTTAAGCCAAAAATTGTTAGCCCAAATCGTCGGGGGAGAAATGATCCAGCTAACCGAGGAGGGGAGTCTAGCTCAAGTGGAGATAAGGTTAGGACCGGATTTTACCCAGTTTTAAAGCCAGTAGGCAGTTTCGGGGTTAGTGGGAGAGGGAAGCTGACGGACGAAAATGACCACCGCGCTCGGAGTGGCCGATTTGATAACCGCCTCAAACTGAGTACCCTGAACGATATAAGGCTTGAGTTCAAAAGCGATATCGTCGGTTAGAGCGCCAATGTGTTCTTTAGCGTCAGTGAACAGGCAAAAAGTGTGTTTCTTAGCCACTAAATGGACCACTTGGCCTGGTAGGAGATTGGCGACAATCTGAGGATCACCTAGTCGGGTCAAACAATAAGTTTTGGTTTTACCCGGTTCTTTGATAAATTCGGTGGATATTTTACGCTGACTGGGTGGTTTATTGGTGGCTGGTGGATTTTTGATGAGTATATCAATGTTTTTTTTGGCAATCACGTTGTATTTATCCAGGGATAAGACTGTTTTATAAGTGTCAATAGCAGCCTCGATCTGGCCCATTTCTTTGTAGGCTTTAGCGAGGCGGTTCAAGGTGGGGATATCGGTCGGGTGGAACTGAAGACAATCTTGGTTCAAAGCAATGGCCACTGCCCAATTCTGATTTAGGGCAGCGGCAATTGCCTGATCTTGGAGGTGATTTCCCATGGTTTTATCAATCAAAACGGCTGGGAATCAGAATACTGAGAAATCGAGTGACTGTCAACGATGGATTTAAGCGTGAAACCACTGGCTATATTGCTATAATAGGGAAGAAGGGTGGTGAGGCCTATATCGGGACATTCGAAGTGGAGTACGATCAAGCACAAGAAAGCGGCTCAAGATGTGAAAAAAGGCAGGACTTTTTCCCTGATTAGTCGACAGATTAGAGTGGCGGTAAAAGAGGGTAAAAGCGGTGATCCTAATCAAAATTCAACGTTAAGATTGGCTTTAGAAAAGGCTAGACAAGCGAATATGCCCAAAGAAAAAGTGGAGCGGGCGATTGAGAGCGGTTTAGGCAAAACCGCGGCCGGAGGGGTGATTGAAGAAGTCATGTATGAAGCTTACGGTCCAGGGGGGGTCGGCTTGAGGATATTAGTCGTTACCGATAATCGGAATCGGGCCGGAGCCGAGGTCAGAAGGGTCATCGAACGAACCGGTGGATCGTTAGCCAGCCCGGGCGCCACCGGCTATTTATTCGAGAGTGGTTCAGCCGGGCAAGTGACGGTTGATGAGACGGAAAAAGCCAAGGTTGAAGCCTTAATAGAGGCATTAGAGGCATTAGATGAGGTAGAACTGGTGGTTAGCAATCTAACATGAGTAAACGCAGGAAATTTCTAGTGAGTGCCGCGGCCGTAGCTGGTTTTTTTTGGTTGCTGCAGTACGTACCTTTGGATTATCGAGCCCTGATGGTGGGGGGATTAGCCCTGTTTACTTATGGAGCGGCCGCTTTGAGTTTGCGGGAAGATTTGCGTGGGGTTGAATGGCTAACGTTATTGATCTTACCGGTGATGTACAGCTTGGCAGCTGGTTTTTTCTATTATTTACTGCCGAATCACTTTCTGTCGCGGCTAGTGGTCTCTTTGGTATTTTTAGTAGGCTTATACGCTATATTACTGACGGAAAACATCTATTCGGTGGCGGCGGTGAGGACGATTCAACTGGTGCGGGCGGCTCATGCGGTGGGCTTTTTAATGACGGTCTTAACGACCGTCTTATTATTTAATGTCTTGTATTCCTTTCATTGGCCAGTTTATGTAAATGGTATAACTGCTTTAATCATTGGTATACCGATTTATTTGCAGTCTCTTTGGGCGGTGAAGTTGGAGGCCCGCTTAACTCGGGGCTTATGGGGAATGAGTCTGGCTTTAGCCTGGTTATTAGCCCACATTGCCATGGCTTTGTCTTTAGTACCGGTAACGGTTTGGGCGGCTTCACTGTTTACCGGGACGGTAGTATATGTGGTGGTGGGTTTGCTCCAACAGGCTTTACAGGAGCGGTTATTTGAACGGACCGTCTGGGAATATTTGGGAGTTGGTTTAATTGTGTTAGTGGCGACTTTATTAATTACCCCGTGGAAGTGAAAAAAAGCGCCACAAGATGGGGGAGAGGGGAGAGTCCTATAATATAGGAAGGGGGAAAAAGACCTATAATTGTTCGAACATATTTTCACGGAATTCATATTGATCTTTCACGGGTGAGATTTAAGCCAGAAAACTGATAAATTTGCTTGATCTGGAGGGCAATTAGCGGTAGGTAAGCGGGGGTGATAGATGTGGATTGATATAGTTAATCGATGCCTTAGGTATAAAACCCGAAGTTAGGTCTGGAGATGAGCGGTAGTGGGAGTGGGGTGAGGCGAGAGATTTAAGACATAAAGAATGACATTAAGAAAGATTCAGAAACTAAAAACAGATTTGATCACCGAAGATGGGTGAGATAACGCTTCCCTCCGTTGGTCCGTCGATATATGATAATGACGTACAATAATACTTTTGCGACTATGAATCAGAATTGGCGGCGGGGGACCGATTTTTAGGTTGAACTGAAGTTAAGTTTTAAACCGTGGCAAAGGCCGCTAAATAATTTAGCGGAATTGTTTATATTTGTTAATTCCTCTCTTTTAAGGTGGAGGCCTAAAGTTCGTTTTTAATCAGAAACCCGAATCTTTCGGCCGGCTCAGGATAAGTTTTATAAATTGACAAAATATAATGTTTAAATTGATATATCAATTTAAATGATTGGTAGTTTAGACGATGAATGATACCACCCAAGGTCAAAAAAGCCGTTTTAGGGGCATTTGAAAAGGTCAGATTCCAGGCGTAAATTTTGGCTTGGGAGTCAACGCTAGGACAAAATAAATCTCGATTTGATCAGGTTTAAATACGACAGCGGGAGACGAGAAATTATTGATCGTGATAAATGATTGATAAATATTTTTGGTTAAAAAATAATTATTTGATTAAAAAATACTAATAAGATATAAGACTCAAAACGTCATATTTTTCACATTTTTCACGAAGATGTATATGTTTTGGTCTCCCCTACTCCATTAATTGTTCTGTAAATGTTGATGTGAATGGTAAAATCTAATTTATGCTACGTAGTTACGAATTCCAAGTCGGAATTCAAACTGTAATTGTAGAAATTCATGATGGTGGGTATGTTGATATCTTAAATTTACGTACTGCAGGTGGCGGGGAGGTTAGCATATTAGATCGGATTGATCCGGCTTTAGATGATTCGAGTAATCCACAGGCAGTCTTAATTGCGGTTTCGTTATTGATACCACCATATTTTTTCGAGATAGAACGGATACTCCCAAATTATGGTGACTTGAAAAAGTGGGAAAATGAGCAGCTCGGTCAGAGTCTATCAGATATTTATCAGAGTAAGCTACCGGATAAAATTAAACGTAAGTTATTGCTGGCCAAAGCGGGATTTCCGCAAGATCCACATTTTTTCATACCCGGAGAGCAGATAATAGGTAACCCGAGTGAAACTATTCGGATGCTTGTTAGCCAATCGGGCTGGTTGAACCTCGGAATTAATACGGCGGCGATGAAAGAAACCGGAATGGGCGAATTGCCCACATTGACACTCTCCGGATTTAATAATAAATGGTTAATAGAAGGCGTTTTAAATGAAGCGCAAGATAAAATTGACAAATTTCTTCAAGAGGTTGAGGGGGCTTGCGGGGGTGATTGGTCTGATTTATTATTTGCGTGTTATGAAAATCCATGGGTGGATATAAATCGGGTGGTAGGATTGAGATTCAATATTCGGACTAGGTGTGACAGGCCGGCTAATGGAGATGACGTATGGGTTTTAGAAGCAATGCCTGGTAAGTGGCCGAGGATATTTTCGTCTTCAACCCCGGGAATTGATCATGTCTACATTACCCAAGGTAATGGTTATCAAATTAGAGACACAAGTGAGTTCGTACACACTTCAAGAGATTCGCTGAAGAAGTGGCCGGAATTTAATCCTGAGGAGGAAGGATTGACGCAATTAGCCGTAGCGAGGGCACTTAGAGTTTTACAAAGCGCCGATATCAGAAATGGGATAAATAGACTCCAAGGGCTTTATTCTCATCCTGATATTACGTTTGATATGTGTTATCGCATTAATCCCTCGGCTCGCAGAGATGCTTTTAGTATTTTTGACTTTCAAACTTGGAGTAAAGAACAACAATAATCTTTTGTGTCGTACAATGTTGACAGATGAATTTGGCTTGGTACAATGGGACAGAAGGCGAACTTCACCAGTCTCCCCTATTATGGGCTTGGCGCACAAAATACTATAAGCTGATAAATATCTTTATCATAAATAATGGTGATGTATCAATATATATAAATAATAGGTTGATTTAGCGGTCTAAACTTGGGAGTGCATATGGCCGATAATAATGAACTAAAAAAGCTTTTGCTTGATTTCCTCGAATATTTAGAGGTTGAACGGCAAGTCAGTCCGTATACCATCCGCAATTATGACCATTACCTGCGGCGGTTTTTAGATTGGTATCACGGTTATAACCCGGCGATGGACTTAAAAGGTATCAGCTTGACGACGGTGACTAAATATCGGGTTTACCTGTCACGTTTAACCGATGGCCACCAGCAGACCTTATCCAAGGCGACCCAAGCCTATCATGTGATTGCCTTGAGATCCTGGTTTAAGTGGATGACTAAGCTGGATTTAGAAGTATTATCGCCTGAGAAAATCGATTTACCCAAGAGTGAAAGCCACAGCTTGAAATATTTAACTTATGAGCAGCTGGAACGGTTGCTCAACCAACCGAGATTATCCAGTAAAGTGGGCTTGAGGGATCGGACTATTTTGGAAACTTTGTTTTCCACCGGTTTGCGAGTATCGGAACTGGTGGCTCTCAATCGGGAGCAAGTAAATCTGGAACGGCGGGAATTTGGAGTCATGGGTAAGGGCAGGAAGTTAAGAGTGGTGTTCTTATCGAAACGGGCGGCGGAGTGGCTAAATCGCTATTTGGTGACTCGGGAAGATAGCTGGCGGCCGGTATTTATCCGTTACAGTCGTAAAAAAGAAGATATCATTAGTGACGGTGAGGAAATGCGCTTGTCAGTCCGGTCGGTGCAACGGCTGGTGGAGAAATACCGCAAAGCCGCGAGATTGCCAATCCCGATCACGCCTCATGGAATCAGACACACCTTTGCCACCGACTTGATAGCCCGGGGAGCCGGTTTAAGAGAAGTCCAGGAAATGCTCGGTCATAAAAATGTGGCTACCACCCAAATTTATACTCACGTCACCAATCCGCGGTTGCGTGAAGTCCACGAAAAGTATCATTCGGGGTATGAGTAGAAATTTAATCGAACCAAGCCGATTTAGGTTGATAAGAAAGTTTAAGTTTGGATTTTTGTTGGTGCCGGTTTAAAGCTAAATCGATAAGCCGGTCTAATAGTTTGGCGTACTTTAAGCCCGAGGCTTGCCAGAGTTTGGGATACATGGAGATGGTGGTAAACCCCGGGAGGGTATTGAGTTCGGAAAGATAGTATGGCTCTCCCCTACCCTCTTTGGGTACCAGAAAATCGACGCGGGCTAAACCATAACCACCGCAAACTATAAAGGCTTTTTGGGCGGCGGACTGGATGGCATGAGCCAATTTGGTTGGCAACCGGGCTGGGATGATGGCTTGGGATTGGCCGTCAATATACTTGGCGTTGTAATCATAAAATTCGTTTGAAGGGATGACTTCACCTAAGACGCTAGCCTCGGGGTGTTCGGTGGTGCCCAGAATGGCGCATTCGATTTCCCGAGCCATAGGGACGGCCGTCTCAATTAAGACTTTTGTATCCAATTTAAAAGCGGCGATAAGCGCCGGTTTAAGGTCCTTGGATCGGTGGACTTTGGTAACACCGACGCTGGAACCTTGATTGGCGGGTTTAACAAAACAGGGAAAGCTGACCGGGTCAGGGACGACGGCGGAGGTGACCACTTGATATGGGACGACCGGTAAGCCGGCTTGAAGACAAAGACGTTTTTGAATGTCTTTATCCATGCAGATAGCCGAAGCTAAGACGCCGCAACCGACGTAGGCCACGGGCATCATTTCTAGAAGTCCTTGAATAGTGCCGTCTTCACCGTAAGGACCGTGTAAAACGGGAAAGAAGACATCGATTTGGTGGGCGGCGGTGATTTCTTGAGGTTTAACGGTAATGCCAGAACGGGTAGTTTCAGGCAAGGAGCGAAGGTGAGTTGGATCAGCCAGAAAACTTTTGGGGGTTAACCACTGATTAGCTTTAGTGATCATGACGGGGAGAATCTGGTACTTTTCTGGATTGAGGTTTTGGATAATGGCCCGAGCCGAAACCAGGGAAACTTCGTGTTCGGTGTTGGTGCCGCCGAAAATGACGGCAACATTGATTTTTTTCATTTGTAGACTCCTTGGCGGTGTTCGATTTTGAGGATTTTAACGATATGGGCTTTATGACTGACTGAGAATATAATGCGATAGTCCCCGACTCTAAGTTTTTGATAGGCGTTAAGTTCGCCTTGAAGTTTAAGGCCTCGATTGGGATTTACAGTTAGATCGTCTAAATGATTAATAAGCCTAAGTTGGACGTGATGGGGAAGTTTGTGTATTCGTTTGGTAACTTTTTTTGGCGTTAAGATTTTATAAACAGCCATAAGTTACTGGGAAATCGCTTGCTTCAGTTCATCCAGAGTCAAATATTCACCCACTTCGATTTCCTTTTCTGATTGTTTGATATCTTTAAGCGAATGTTTGAGGCTGTATATAGTTTCTTCGAGACTGTCAAGATATTCGCTGGATACGAGTGAGGCTTTGATAACACCCTTTTTGGTCAGATCCACGCGGTTGAATTTTGAATCGACGTCATCAACTAAACGGAGAAGCTGAGACCTGGCTTGGGTTACGGGAATCGTTATCGTCATAGACTTGAAGTGTACAGAAATATGTACATGAAGTCAATTACTTGGAGGCGGTGACAGCGTCGGCTTGACCGGTGAGAAAAGCGAAGAGATCGCCAGTTTTGACTTTGAGCGTCTGTTCCTGGCCGTTGGCTTGAATTAAAGTTACCGGTATGGTTGGGGTTAGACGGGTGGTTGAGGCTTCACTCGGGGCGGCGAGGTTGAGGCTTTTAAGAACCGCGGGAGTTAAGGCGGCGGCTACCTGGTCGATTTGACTACTACCAATAATTTCCAGCTCGGCTAATTTTTGAGCCAGGACTTGTCCAGCAGAGCCGGATGACCCCCCTCCCCCAGTGGGCACCGGGGTATTAACTCGTTCGGTTAATGATTGAGCCGGGAGGGGTGGCGTGACCGGGTGAACCGGAGCGATGGCTTCGGTGGTAGCGGTAACGTTGTCACTGGAGGGGTTGGCGGCTCGGATCTGGGCGGCAATTTCCTCAAGACTTTGTTGATCGACTTCAGACTCTAAGTCGGTGGGAGGATTAGTGGGATCGGGCATATCTTAATTAGTATAACAAGGGTGGCGGGAATAAGGCAACAAAAAACTAGTCGGCGGTTAAGTCTTCTTTATTAATGGTGGCGGTGGCGGCGACGGTATCGCCGCTTTTAGCAAAGCGCATTAGGATGACTCCCTGGGTCGGACGCTTGAGTTGGGGGATATTTTGGATCGGTAGCTTGACGATTTGTGCACCCAGAGTGGTAATAAAAATCTGGTCAACCTGCTGATTGACTCCGAGGGCGGCGGCAATCTGACCGGTTTTAGGAGAAAGGTTCATGACTTTGACGCCTTGACCACCGCGATTTTGCAGCGGGTACTCGGTAATTGGGGTGCGCTTGCCCATCCCCTTCTCGGTGATGACCAGAATATCGCGGAACCACTTTTTGCGTTTGTCTGCCGGTGGCTTAACCCTGGGATCAATGGCTTCGACGGTGACCAGGTAGTCCCCCGGTTTGAGCAAGATGCCGCGGACACCCTTGGTATCGCGAGCGGTATCGCGGATTTGGGTTTCGGGGAAGCGAATGGATTTACCAAAATGGGTGACCAAAAGCAGGTGGCGATGGCCTTCGGTAATGTCCCCCCAGACGACTTCATCACCGTCATTGAGGATAATGGCAATAATGCCGGTGGAGCGGATATTTTGGAATTCAGAAATGGCGGTTTTCTTAACCGTCCCCAACTTGGTGGCTAAGGTGATGTAACTCTCCTGGATATCGGCCAGTTTGGCGGAGACAGGAATGATGGCTTGAATGGTTTCTTCTTGATCAATGGCGATTAAGTTAATGATGGCTTGACCTTTAGACTGGCGGCTGCCGGTGGGTAGTTCGTAGACTTTAAGTTTAAACACCTTACCTTTATTAGTAAAAATGAGCAAGTGATCATGGGTGCTGGCCGAGATGAGACTCTTGACAGCATCATCGTCTTTGGTAGTCATGCCGGTAACCCCCTTGCCGCCGCGATGCTGGCTTTTATAAGTTGCCGGGGGCATGCGTTTGATATAACCACTGGCGGTGACGGTGATGATCACTTCTTCCTGGGCGACTAGGTCTTCTTCGGAAAATTCACCCACTTTGGCTTTAATCACCCTAGTTAAGCGGTCGTCGGCATATTTAGCTTTAATCTGTTTTAACTCGGTGATAATTTGATCAAGCATGGCTTGAGGTTGGCTGAGAAGCTTGATGAGCAAGTCAATTTGGGCTTTGATGGCTTGGTATTCAGCTTCGATTTTTTGTCGTTCTAAGGCAGCCAGGCGTCGCAGTTGCATATCCAAAATGGCGGTGGCTTGAAGTTCGGAGAGCTCAAATTTAGTCATTAAACGCTGGCGAGCGACGTCGGCGTCCGGAGAACGCCTGATGGTATCGATGACTTCATCTAAGTGTTTTAAAGCAATCAGTAAACCTTCGAGAATATGGGCTCGCTCTTGAGCCGAAATGAGTTCGCATTGAGCCCGGCGGGCAACCACCAGCTGGCGATGTTTAATGTATTCGGTGAGAATGGTTTTGAGGTTCATTAATTGGGGCGTGCCTTGGCTGTTTAAGGCAACCATGTTGGCCGGGAAGCTGACTTGAAGTTCGGTAGCCAGATAGAGGTTGTTTAAAATACTTTTAGGGCGGGCATCGCGTTTGAGGTCGATGACAATGCTTAACCCCTGGCGATCAGATTCATCGCGAATATCGGCAATGCCGACGAGACGCTTCCGTTTGACCAAGTCGGCGATTTTGGCGACTAATTTGGCTTTGTTGACTTGGTACGGCAGCTCCGAGATGACAATACGAGGTTTGCCGGACTGATCCTCTTCGATTTCGGCTTGGCCACGGATGATAATTTTACCCTTGCCGGTAGTATAGGTTTGACTAATCGAGGCCCAGTCATAAATGGTGCCGCCAGTGGGAAAGTCGGGCCCCTTGATGTAGGCCAGCAAGGCTTCAATGGTCAAAGGCGAGGAGAAATTGCCAATGAGAGTGGCCGGATCAGCTAGGGCGAGATTAACCGGGGTAGATGGCTTAGGGCTAATGGCTAAGGGTTGAGAAGTAGCTGAGCCCGCTTGAATTAAGGCAATGACGGCGTCGACGACTTCGCTCAGGTTGTGCGGGGGGATCTTGGTAGCCATGCCAACGGCAATACCTTCTGAACCCATGAGGAGGAGGTTGGGCAAAGCGGCCGGTAAAACCGTTGGTTCCTGTTGGGAGCCGTCAAAATTATCGACAAAATCGACGGTTTTTTTGTCAATATCGGCTAACAACTCCTGGGTGATTTTGGCTAATTTGGCTTCGGTGTAACGCATGGCGGCCGGTGAATCTCCGTCAACCGAGCCAAAGTTACCTTGACCAGCAATTAAAGGATAGCGCATGGAGAAAGTTTGGGCTAAGCGCACCAAAGCGTCATAGACGGCGGTATCGCCGTGAGGATGGTACTTACCTAAGACTTCGCCGACAATCCGGGCTGATTTTTTGTAGGTTGAGGCATGGGTTAAACCCATGTCTTTCATGGCAAAAAGAATCCGGCGATGAACCGGTTTTAAGCCGTCACGAACGTCGGGTAAAGCCCGAGCGACAATGACACTCATGGCGTAATCCAAATAGGAACGCTGCATCTCGGTGGTGATGGGAACGGGTTTGACTAAACCGAACTTGGTTTGTTTGGGGCTGGAGTCAAAATCGATTTCCAAAGCCTCATCGGTCGGGTCAGCGGGTGGAGCGGGCATAAGTTAGGAGCCGATAAACTTAATGATTAAGGGGGCAATGAGTAAGGCCACAATTTGGACAATTTTCATCATCGGATTTAAGGCCGGACCGGCGGTGTCTTTTAAGGGATCACCGACAGTGTCACCGACGACCGCAGCTTTGTGAGTGGGACTGCCCTTGCCGCCAAAATGACCATCCTCGATGTATTTTTTACCGTTGTCCCAAGCGCCACCAGTGTTGCACATAAACAAAGCTAACATTAGCCCGGAGGCAACCACCCCACCCAAGAAACCACCAAGAGGCATAGCCCCAAGAGTACCAACGAGGATGGGGGCCAGGACGACGATTAAGGCCGGCAAGACTAGTTCTCTTTGAGCGGCTCGGGTAACAATATCCACCGCCCGCGAATAGTCAGGTTTGGCTGTACCCTCCATAATGCCTTTGATGGTTTTAAATTGGCGGCGGACTTCTTCGACAACCTGGAAGGCGGCCCGACCAACCGAGCCGATAAGCCGGGAACTAAAGAGGAACGGGAGAGCAGTCCCGATGAGGAGGCCGGCAAACACCCGGGGACTGGCGATATCGATATGGGTTAGACCGGTGGCTTCAAAATAGGTGGCAAAAAGCGAGCTGGCGGCTACCGCGGCACTACCGACGGCAAAACCTTTGGTCAAGGCTTTGGTGGTATTGCCGACGGCATCGAGAGAAGCGGTGACCACCCCGGCTTTACCCTTGAGACCGCACATTTCCACCATCCCTTGGGCATTATCGGCAATGGGACCAAAAGTATCCAAGGACATAATGATGCCGGTGGTAGCCAACATGCCCATACCGACTAAGGAAATGCCGTAGAAGCCTAACAGCAGGTAACCTATGACGATACTGGCGGCAATGACCAGGGCGGTAATAAAGGTCGATTCCATGCCGTAAGCCAGACCGGTGATGAGATTAGTGCCAGCGCCGGTTTCCGAAGCCCGGGCAATACTGACCACCGGTTTGCCACCGGGACCGGTGTAATATTTAGTTAAATAGAGAACGGCCAGCATGGTTAAGATACCGACAACCGCGGCGTAGCCAGCCCGAGGTTCTTTAAGTAAGTAAACGGCCAGCAAAATAAAGATAACCATGGCCGCGAAAGCCGAAACGATAAAGCCGCGAATTAAGGGTTTTAAGGGGTCTTCACTTTCGGATTTGGGTTTGACGAAGAAGGTACCGAGGATGGAGGTCAGAATGGCGCCGGAACGAGCCAGCAGGGGAAAAACCACGCCGGCCAAACCAAAGAGGCTACCGCCGAGGATCATGGCGGCGACAATAGTCAGGGCGTAGGATTCGAAGACATCGGCGGCCATACCGGCACAGTCGCCGACGTTGTCACCAACGTTATCGGCGATAACCGCCGGATTTCGGGGATCGTCTTCGGGAATGCCGGCCTCGATTTTGCCGACTAAGTCGGCACCGACATCAGCGGCTTTGGTGAAGATACCGCCGCCTACCCGCATAAACAAGGCCAGGAGCGCCGCCCCGAAGCCGTAACCGATTAAAACGTGAGTGGCTTGGGTGGCAATGACGGCTGGGCCTTGGGACTGGTAGGAAAAGTATGCCCAAAGATAGATCAAGGAGACACCTAAGAGACCCAAACCGACAACTAACATGCCGTTAACGGTACCGGCGCCAAAGGCGGCTTTAAGAGCCGGGCTTAAGCCAGTGATAGCAGCGTAAGCGGTGCGGCTATTGGCTCGGACGGCTAACCACATGCCTAAGTAGCCAATGATAGCCGAAAAACCAGCACCCAAGAGGAAGGCGACGGCCACGCCTAAGCCTAAGGAATTAAGACTAGCTATGACCACAGCTAACACCAGCATAATGGGGATGACCAGGGTGAATTGCCGTTTAAGGTAGGCAGTGGCCCCGGCAGCGATGGCTCCGGCTACTTCAAGCAAGGAAGTACCCCGAGCGGGCATGGCTAAGACCCGGCGGCTGAGAAAATAGCCATAAGCTAAAGCGATGAGCGCGGTCAGAGGGGCACCGTAAAGGGCGATGAGTTGGATGTCCATAACAAAGGGCTATTATATCAAGGTTTTAGATATCTAAATTGGCTAATTTAGCATGAGTTTGGATGAACTTACGTCGGGGGGCGACTTCATCCCCCATCAGGGTAGTAAAGATTTGATCGGCAGCTTGAGCATCGATGATAGTGACTTGTTTTAAGATTCGCTGGGAGGGGTCCATAGTCGTTTGCCATAACTGTTCGGGATTCATCTCCCCTAAGCCTTTATAGCGTTGGAGATCGATGTTTTTGGCGGCTTCACCGGTAGATTTTAACTCTTTGATGATCTGGTCTCGGTCGTCGTCGGCATAGGCATAACGGACGGTTTTACCTTGAGAGATTTTGTAGAGCGGCGGTTGAGCAATGTAGAGATAACCGGCGCTGATAATATCGAGCAGGTGGCGATAAAAGAAGGTAAGGGACAAGGTGGTGATGTGTTCGCCGTCGACGTCGGCATCGTTCATTAAAATAATCCGGTGATAACGAATTTTGCTAAGATCGAAGGTGTCTCCAATGCCAGTACCTAAAGCGATAATCAAGTTCTTTAATTCTTCAAATTCAATGATTTTGTCCAGGCGGGAGCGTTCGGTATTGAGGATTTTTCCTCTTAAAGGAAAGATGGCTTGAAATTGGCGGTTACGACCCTGCTTGGCGGAACCGCCAGCGGAATCACCTTCGACGATAAAAATCTCCGAAGCCTGAGGGTCACGGGACTGGCAATCGGCCAGTTTGCCCGGCAAGGTCCCGCCTTCCAAAGCACCCTTGCGAATAACAGCGTCTTTAGCGGCTCGGGCGGCCAGACGAGCGCGAGCGGCTAACAGGACTTTTTGAGTGATGATTTTGGCCTCGCCCGGATGTTCTTCCAGGTAAATATCTAAGCCATCCTTGACCACTTGGTAGACGGCTGATTGAGCTTCGATGTTGTTGAGTTTGGCTTTGGTTTGACTTTCGAATTGAATTTCGTTGGCTGGCATTTTGACAAAGACGACGGCGGTTAAACCTTCCCGCAGGTCTTCGGCGGTGAAAGACTCGGATTCCGAAGCGAAAAGGTTATTCTTAAGGGCGTAATCCCTTAAAGATTTATTTAAGGCCATGCGAAAGCCGGTGAGGTGGGTCCCACCGTCGTAAGTGTTGATAACGTTGGCAAAGCTTAAGGCATTTTCGGTGAAGGAGTCATTGTATTGGAGGGCGACATCAACGCCGATTTGGTATTTATCCACCGGATAAATCCCGCTGATAGTCAGGGGTGGGTGCAGCACTTTTTTGTTGTGGTTCATGTGTTCGACTAAGGAACGGATACCACCTTCGAAATAGAAGTGCAGTTCACGGTCTAGGATTTGGTCATAAAGGTGAAAAGTGAGACCGGCAACCAAGTAAGCCCGCTCCCGGACTTTGTTGACGATGGTTTTAAAGGAAAATTGAGTATGTTCTTTAAAAATGAGGGCGTCAGGCTTAAAACGGGTGGAAGTACCGCTTAAATATATCGGGACTAGGGTTTTGGACATGGAGGTGGCTAAAGCTTGGTCACTTAAGGCTGCGACTTTAGCTTGAGGGTTACCCCGAATGTAGGCTTGGTAATAAACTTTTTGGTCACGACGACTCTCCACCTGCATTTTGGCCGAAAGGGCATTGACGGCACTGGCGCCAACCCCGTGGAGACCACCGGACGCCTGGTAAGCGGTTTCCTCAAATTTACCGCCGGCGTGGAGCTTGGTCATGGCTACCTCCAAGGCCGAGACACCGGAACTGTGCAGATCAACAGGAATACCCCGGCCGTCGTCGTGGACGGACAAAGTCCCGTCAGCGTGCAGGAAAATAGCAATGTTTTTGGCAAAGCCAGCAATGGCCTCATCAACCGAGTTGTCGATGATTTCCTTGACTAGTTCATGGAGGCCACGGCTATCGGTAGCCCCAATAAACATACCCGGGCGTTTGCGGACCGGGTCTAAGCCTTCCAACACTTTGATTTCTTGGGCGGTATAGGGATTAGGCATAAGAGAAAAAGGACCAATTTAATGAGTATAGCAGGGAAAAAATGGGCCAGCAATAAGACGAGAACTACTTCTACCAGTGGAGGAACAAGTGTTCGAGACTGAGGGCGAGGTTGGCGTTTCGATTGACGGCGGACCAGGTGTGGAGGCCCAAAGTGGATTGTTTGAGTCTGACCTCGGTTGGATGTTGAGATAGCTCTTGGGAGCAGTGGTAAAGTAAGCCGAGGAGCTGATGGAGTAAGGCCGGCCGATTGAGCTTAAGCGTCTGACTGATCTTAAAGCGCAGCCAGGGTTCTGCTTGGGGCGGTAATGACTCAAGGACAGTAGTTAGGGGGTTGGTTTGGAGTTCAGGAGGAACAGCCTGGATGACCTGTATATGGCAGCGGGAGACAACGGTGGGCAGGAGACGGTGCACTTCAGGGGTGATCAGAAACAGGTGGGCATAAAACGGTGGTTCCTCGAGTAACTTCAAGAGGGCGGTTTGGGCGATGGGGGTCAGCTGGTGAGCTTGATTGATAACCACTACTTTAATTGACCGGGTCAAGGGTGGCCGGACGAGGAAAGCTTGAACTTGGCGGCTGATGGGTAAACCTAAGATGCCCTCAATATCGATGATCAGGTGGTCCAGTGAGGGTTGGTGGAGCCACTGGGGTAATCGATCAAGCTTGATTAAAGCCGAGAAGGCCAGGCTGGTTTGCAGAATGGTAGCGGACATAAACTTGTATTTACTTCTTAAGCCTAAGTATACTAAATTAATGACACAACTCTACCCGACCGTGCCAGACCCGTCTGTGGGAAGGATGTCGGCGGCAGTCACCCTGATAGATATTTTGCTGGCTAACGGCGCTTTGAATCGAACCCAGGTGGATCAACTTAAGGCAGAAGGAGCAGCCAGCGGCAAAGAGTACGAGGAAATTTTAAAGCAGCACCAATGGATTACCGACGAACAATTGTTGGCCGCTAAAGCCCAGTATTACAATATTCCGTTTGTGAGAGTCAATGAGATTGGAGTTTCCCCCGATGCGTTGAGCACAGTGCCGCAGGCAGTGGCCCAACGATACCGGGTGTTGCCATTTGCCGTGGACCGAATGAAAAACACTTTACTCATGGCCATGGCTAATCCCCTGGATTTGAAGGCGATCGATTTTATCGAGAAGAAAACCAACTTGAGGGTCGTCCCCCACTTTGCCTTGGCTGAGGATATCGAATTAGCCATTCAGGAGCGCTTTGGCCAAAGTTTGAATTCGGAAGTGTCGGCCGCTTTAAAAGAAACGTCAGGTCAAGAGAAAGTGGTGTTGGATGGGATTAAATTGGGCGAAGTCATCCGCGAGGCGCCGATCGCTAAAATCGTGGAAACTCTGCTCACGTTTGCGGTTAAAGCCCGGGCCAGCGACATCCACATTGAGCCTCAAGAAGAAAAGACCAGAGTCCGCTATCGGATTGACGGCATTTTACACGAGCGGTTGGTGCTGCCCCGATCAGTGCAAGAAGCGGTTATTTCCCGGATAAAAATATTGGCCGACTTGAAAATTGATGAGAAGCGGATCCCCCAAGACGGACGCTTTAGTTTTGCTTTGGGAGGCGAGGAAGTGGACCTCCGAGTGTCGACCTTGCCGACCGTCCATGGCGAAAAGGTAGTCATGCGCTTATTAAAGAAAGGCCAACAGGCTTATACTCTAACCGATTTGGGCTTAAGGGGCTTAGGCTTGAAAAATTTGGAACAGGCGGTGGTGGTGCCCCACGGGATTATCCTGATTACCGGGCCGACCGGATCGGGCAAAACCACGACCTTATACGCCATCCTGTCTAAAATCAATTCCCCTAAAGTTAACATCGTGACTTTGGAAGATCCGGTGGAATACGAGATTCCGGGGGTGAACCAAGTCCAAATTAATCCCAAGGCCGGCTTAACCTTTGCCTCGGGCTTAAGGTCATTTTTAAGGCAAGATCCGAACATTATTATGGTGGGTGAGGTACGGGACACGGAAACGGCTGATTTGGCCATTCAAGCATCACTTACCGGTCACTTAGTCTTCTCGACCCTGCACACTAATTCGGCCTCGGGTGCCTTGCCGCGACTGTTGGACATGCAGGCTGAACCGTTTTTGTTGGCTTCGTCAATGACTTGTGTGGTGGCGCAACGGGTGGTCAGGCAAATTTGCCAACACTGTAAAACCGATTACCAACCGGAAGCGGCGGTCCTGACCGATTTGAAAAAAGTGCTGGGGAGTCTGTTCCAAGCCTTCTTAGTCCGAGCCAAAATCAGCGAGAGTGAACTGACTTTGGCCAAAGGCAAAGGTTGTGCGGAATGCAACGATACCGGCTATAGCGGCCGCATCGGCATATTTGAGGTCTTGCCAGTAAGCCAGAAAATTGGCAGACTAATACTGGAGCGACAACCGTCGAGCGCCTTGGAAATGCAGGCGATCAGCGAGGGGATGCTGTTGATGAAGCAAGATGGTTACCTGAAGATTTTAGAAAAAGTCACCACTGTCGAGGAAGTCCTGAGAGTGGCGGAAGTGTAGGAAGGAAAAAATATGATGAGTGTTCATGACATGATGCAGTTGGTTTTTCAGGTCAACGCTTCGGATTTGCATTTGGTAGTGGGGGCGCCGCCGGTGATCCGAGTTGACGGGGTCCTCTCCCCGATCGAGGGTGAGGCGGTCTTGATGCCGGACCGGGCTCAGGAATTGATATACGGGATATTGACAGACCGCCAGCGGGAATTATTGATAGCCAATAAAGAAGTGGATTACTCCTATCAGTTCTCGGAGGTGGGGCGGTTTCGGGTCAACGCTTACTACCAACGGTTGACCTTAGCGGCCGCGTTACGCTTGATTCCGACTAAAGTGCCGACTTTAGAAGAACTGAGAATTCCCGGAAATATCAGGCAGTTTACTAACTTGCGCCAAGGTTTTATCTTGGTCACCGGGCCAACCGGCCACGGCAAATCAACTACCTTGGCGGCCTTGATCGAAATTATTAACCAGGAGCGGGCGGATCATATTGTGACCATTGAGGACCCATTAGAGTTCTTGTTTCAATCCAAACAGAGCGTCATTTCCCAACGGGAACTGCACGGCGACACCCACTCTTGGCAAGTGGCTTTGCGATCGGCTTTAAGAGAAGATCCGAATGTGGTGATGGTGGGCGAAATGCGCGATTACGAAACCATCGCCGCCGCCCTAAGTGTGGCCGAGACCGGTCACCTAGTTTTTTCGACTTTGCATACCAATTCGGCGGCCCAGACGATTGACCGGATTATCGATGTCTTTCCGGAACACCAGCAAGCCCAGGTCCGATTACAATTATCCAACACTTTGGAAGCGGTAGTGTCAATGCGCTTGATTCCGGCTAAGAGCGGTGGCCGGATTCCGGCGGTGGAAATTTTATTGGCCACTCCGGCGGTGCGCAACATTATCCGCGTGGGCAAAACCCATCAGATTGACAACGTGATTCAAACTTCGGGAGAAATCGGGATGATGAGTATGGAAGCCTGTTTGGCTTATTGGACCAAGGCGGGTGAATTGGATTTGACCACCGCCCAGCAGTATTCCTTAAGGCCGGAAGAGGTAGCCCGGTTGGTCAAGGGCAGCCCTTAAAGTTATTTCCTTATGGAAACGTATAATTACACAGCCAAGGGTAAAGATGGCCGGACGGTTAAAGGTCAAGTGGAAGCCCGGAACGAACGACATGCGGCGCAGGTGTTGAAAGAGCGTAATTACTTTGTCATTGGTCTGAAAAAACAGGGTCAGGGAAAAGTTGGCGGTTTGTCATTGAAGGGAAAACCCAGCGGCAAAGACGTAATGCAGTTTTCTCAACAATTGTCGACGATGCTCAACGCCGGCATGCCCTTGACCGATGCTCTTGCCCTGCTCCAGATGCAAAGCCGATCGGCCATGGGTAAAGTCCTGTCGGAAATTGCCCATGACGTTCAGGGTGGTTCGTCGTTTTCGGACGCCTTAAGCAAACACCCTAAAGTCTTTAGTAAAGTGTATCAAGCTTTAATTCAGGCCGGTGAAGCTTCGGGTAAATTGGATGAAGTGCTAATCCGGTTGACGGAAAATGAAGAAAAATACAATGAGTTTCGGTCGAAGACCAAGGGGGCTTTGGTTTACCCAGCGATTGTGGTTTCGGCGATGTTGATTGTGATGATGATCGTCATCGTCTTTATTATTCCGCAGCTGACGACTTTATATGAAAGCTTTGATGCCGAGCTGCCGTTTATTACCCAGGTAATGGTAGGTATTTCCAATTTTATTCGGAATTTCTGGTGGCTGTTTGGAATTGGCGCCATTGGGGGCTTTTTGGCTTTACGGTCTTATTACGCCACGCCGCCGGGACGGATGCGGGTCGATGCGATCCTGTTGAAACTACCGATTTACGGCCAGTTGAAAAATAAACTGATTATGTCCGAGTTGGCCCGAACTTTGGCGCTCTTGGTGGCAGCCGGAGTCTCGATACTGGAAGCGATGTCAATTGCCGGCGAAGCGGTGGACAACGCGGTGATTAAAAAGGCAATAACTCAATCGGCCAAGGAAGTGGAGAAAGGTTTACCCATGGCTACCACCTTCGCCAAGTATCAAGTCTTTCCCTTAGTCATGGCCCAAATGATTGCCGTAGGTGAGGAAACCGGGGAATTAGCGACAGTTTTAGACAAAGTGGCCCATTATATGTCGATGGAAGCGGAACAAACCATCAAGAATTTGACGACGGCGATCGAACCTCTTATGATGGTTTTATTGGGGGTGATGGTGGCGATTATCGCCTTTACCGTCTTTACACCTTTATACAAGATTACTACTATGTTCTAAATTACCGGCCCACTTGAGGCGAGCGTACGACGCTTCAAGTTATGAAATTGAGGAAAGGGGGTGGAACTATGAAGAAATTAATGCAGAAAGGTTTTACCCTGGTTGAGTTACTCATTGTCATCGCCGTCATCGGCATTTTAGCCGTAGCCGTCCTGGCTGCCTTGGACCCAATCGAGCAGTTGAAGAAATCGAGGGATACCGGCCGCTTGGCTGATGCGAGAGAGTTAGTTAGCGCATATCAGCGCTTTGCAGCTACATATCTATGCTTCCCGGAGGAATACGATTCTGCGAATACTCCGCCTTGTACGAATGGTGTTCAATTACCAGTGCGTGTGGATCAGAGTTATGCAGAGTTTGATGATTTAATTACAGCATCTAATGAATTAAAGCAAACATATAAAGGAAAAAGGACTATTAAAGATGGGGAAATATGGGTAATGCATAGTGCAAATGATGTACTATCTGTTTGTTTTAATCCGGAAAGTAAAAATACAAGATCGGGGGCGGTGAATCAAATATATACGGTTGATCCTTTAACTGGAGTGATTGCTGAAGCTACTGCAAATCCTGCAAACTGTAATAATCCATACATAAGCACATCACTTGATGATGGATGTACGATTTGTATTCAATAGATGAATCTTGGATGCAGGAAAAGTTGTGTGGGGGGCGGGAGACCGCCCCCTTTTGCTGGGTTAATCCCCTCCTCCATCACCTGGATGGTTTCTGGCAGGCGCAAAAAAGGACGGAGCCGGGATTGACAGATAAGGTTTGGTTAGATTATCCTGTACATATATGTACAGGATAAATGAACTGATCAAATTGGACCAGAGGTTGTACCACACCAACGATTTGGCGCTGGTCTGGCAAATCAGTAACCGGAATACTCTCTACACGACCATCAAGCGTTACGTCCAAAAAGGCATTTTGATCCCGATTTATAAGGGTTTATATGCGACGGTAGACCTTAAGACACTTGACCCTATTGAATTGGGAGTTAAAGTAATTCACGATTATACCTATTTAAGTACGGAAACGGTGTTGGCCGAAGCCGGAGTGATATTCCAGAAAGTGTTTCCATATACATTTGTGGCGGCCAAGTCTAAGAAAGTTACCGTCGGTGCTTACCAATATGTGTATCGGCAGTTGGAGGATAAGTTTTTGCATAACCGCTTGGGAGTATTAAATCAAAGCGGTTATTTTAGAGCCACACCGGAGCGGGCAGTGGCGGACTTGTTATATTTTAACCCCAAGTATTATTTGGATAATCGAGACTCGCTGAATGGGGATTTAGTTGATAAGATCCAGCGGGAGTTGGGATATTTATGATTGTCAGACCGGATGACGCGATCCATAAATCGTATTTAAATCGGATTTTAATCGAAATTTGTGATAACCCGGATTTACCCTCAGAATTGGTGTTTAAAGGCGGGACTGCTGCGGCCATGTTGGGTTATTTGGACCGGTTTTCAGTGGATTTGGATTTTGACTTGGTTGAAGGATTGCCTGCCGACAAAATTAAATTAAATCTAAACGATATATTTGCCAGTTTGGATTTAGACGTGGTGAAGGAATTTGACCGAGCCATCATGTATGAAGTGAAGTACCAAGGGGAAGGCGGGGGCAGATCCAGATTAAAAGTGAGCGTGAATACGGTGATATGTCATTCGAGCCAAGTGGGAAAGCAGTATTTAAAAGAGATTGACCGCTATTTGTTTTGCCAAACAATTGAAACGATGTTTGCGCATAAGTTAGTGGCAATATTGGACCGCTATGAAAAGTATAGGACGATTGCCGGCCGGGATATCTATGATATTCATCATTTTTACCTGAATGGATACGGTTACCATGAACCGGTGATCACCGAAAGAACCGGCGTAGAGCCTAAGGTATTTTTAGCCAAGCTGGCTGAGTTTGTGGCCAAGGAGGTAACCCAAACGGTGATCGATCAAGATTTGAATATGTTATTGCCGCCGGATAAGTTTCACCAAATTAGAAAAGTGTTGTTACCGGAAACGTTAAATTGGTTGAATCAAGAAGCAAGGAAATAACTCACGGTTTTTGGCAGACACAGAAGAGGATGAACCCGGAAGTGGGATTGTAGTATGAATGGTATTATGGTATAAATAGTGGGATATGGAAGAACCGATCGTGACGACTAATTTGCGAGTGCCGGGAAGCTTGTTAGACCAAGTAAGAGTGTTGGCGGCTGAGGAGGGTAAGAGTATCAACACTTTCATTAAGGAGGTAGTGGAGGAGAGGGCGGCCCAAAAACAATTGATCGGAAAGAAGAGCATGGAAGAAAGCAGTTCGGGGGGGAAATTGGTGGGGATGAGGCAGATATATAAATTGGCTTTGATAAAAGATAAACCAATGGGGCCATTGTCAAAAGAGGATCAGATTATTTATGGTGAGTGAGTCGATATTCGTGGATACCAGCATGTTTAAAGCCATGTTGGATCGGAGGGATGATTTTCATGGACGAGCCAAAAAAATATGGCAAGATTTGGCGATACAAAAGCGACCGACGGTAACCAATAATTTTATCTTGGATGAGACTTTCACCTTATTACGAGTGAAATGCGGTAGGAAGACGGTGGCTCAGTTTAGGGAGGAATTGGCTAATGATTTCCGTTATTGCCGAGTATACCGGGTATTAGCCGCCGATGAGGTGGGGGCATGGAATTGGTTTAATAAAGATTGGCGGAGTTTGTCATTTACCGATTGTGTCTCGTTTGCCATGATGAAGCGGATGAAAATTCAGGAAGTGACCACGTTTGATATGCATTTTAAGCGGGCAGGCTTTAGGATAGTCCAGTAACCGGGTATGATAAGGGAGTATGGAATTTCTTGTAGCGGGTGTGCTATTTGTCTTGGGGGCGATATTGGGCAGTTTTATCAATGTCCTGATTAGCCGGTCGGTTGAGGGTGAGGATTGGGTGCGGGGGCGATCGCGGTGTGATCATTGCCGCCAGCAAATAAAATGGTATGACAACCTTCCCCTCCTCTCTTATATGGTTTTAGGTGGAAAATGCCGCTCTTGCCAAGGCAAAATTGCGATTCAACATCCGATTATTGAACTGTTAACCGGTTTGATGTTGGTGTGGTGGTATGCCATTGGTTTTACCTTTTTTAGGTTGGTGGAGACTCCCCTCCTCTACATCCAGCCGGTGTTTTGGTTGGCGGTAGGGATTTTACTCTTGATAATTTTTGTGACCGATTGGCTCTACCAGATTATTCCTGATTTTGCCAATATCACTTTGGGGGTTTTGGCCGTAGTATACCGCTTGTATTTATCCCTTTCCGGGGTGATGCGGTGGCAGGATTTTTGGCTGGCGCTTTTAACCGGGGTGGTCATGGGTGGCTTACTTTATCTGATTTGGGTCTTAACCCGCGGCCGGGGGATGGGTTTGGGAGATGTCAAATTTGCCCTGGTGATGGGAGTATTATTGGGGTGGCCGCGAGCGGCAATAGCCTTATTTTTAGCCTTTTTGTTGGGGGCAGTGGTGGGTATTATTCTCCTGTTGTTAAAGTGGAAAAAACCCCGGGAACGCATTGCCTTTGGGCCGTTTTTAATTTTGGGGACGGCTTTGGCTTTAGTGTGGGGGTTTGAGATGTGGAGTTGGTATTGGGGGTGGTTGGGATAGTAAGATAAGACTGTATGCGGTTTTTGAAGTTATTTGGGAAATTGCTGGTAATGGTGGTAATTTTGGTGGTGATTGCCGGAGTAGTAGTGATCGAGGGGCAAGTGTATTGGGCGAGCCGGGCTTTGGTAAGCGATTATTATCTGACCAGACAATTGGCCGGTGGGGATATTACCAATTACGAACGGCGTTGCCGGGAGGCGGAGCAAGCCGGCTGGTCGGTGGAGAGCGAAGCGGGAGCGAAGGCGTTAAAAGGCTTTCAATTGCGTTTTATCAATCGGCAAGTATATGTTATCGAGGCGGTCTGTCGGTCGCCTTATGTTAAACCCATGGTAGTTGACCAACACCGCTTATTACTTGGGATAACCAAAGTCTTTGGGAGCGGGGTGACGTTAAGTTTGCGGGGGAACAATTTACGCCAAGGTGAAACCGTTCAAGAACCGACAGGATTAGTGGTCGTGGAAGGATTGGGTGGTCGGAACCGACAAGTGGGTTTATGGCAAGGAGAGGGAGTCAATGTCATTAAGAAGGGCGAGTTTGACCCACTTGGCCTTAAAGATGCACCAGAAACAACTTGTGAGGGGGCTTCCGGCCAATGCTGCAGCCAACAATTGACGGCTGGAATTGGACCCCGACTGGCTACCAGTGATTGTCCGGATGGGTGTTTTACCCAGTGCCAGGCTCGCCCAACGGTAGTGATTTTAGAAACCAATCCGGTGGTGGATGAGGTCAGCCGGGAGGTGACGATTTTGGGTAAAAATACTCAGGTCGAATTTGGCTATAAAATTTTGGATAGTGACGGATATATAAAGGAAGCGACATTGTTTTTCGGGGACGGCCAAAAGCAAACTGATGCCGGTATCCCCCATTTGCCGGAAGAATCCGAAGTGAATCATGAATTAGCCAAGTTAGTGGGTCATACCTATGTTTGCCGGGAATCAATTTGTACTTACCGAGTGCAACTGACGGCCACAGACGATGATGACCAGCCCCTGTCGGACAGCCGCTTGAATAGTCTGACGATTTACCAGTATACCCAGGAATAAGGGGCTGTTGATTGACGACGGAGATAAGTCTTGGCATACTGGCTGAAAGAGGAGGTTTATGAAACGAACGAGTGGTTTTACTTTGGTGGAATTATTAGTGGTGATCGGGATTATCTCGGCTTTGGTGTTATTGGGGGCGACTAATTGGGTAGCCCAGCAGCAGAAAGCTAGGGACGCCCGGCGCAAAGCGGATTTGGAGCAAATTAGGGCGGCGTTGGAGATGTACCGGTCGGCTTACAACGTTCACTCATACCCCTATGATCCAGCTGATCTAAATCAATCATATAATGAATTAGTGACAGCCATCGAAGGAGACACGAAATATATTAAAGTAATTCCAGTTGATCCGAAGAGCAAGAATCTATATAGGTACACACCCGGTGTAACCGGAAGAACCTATACTTTATCATCAAACGAGATGGAGAGGGAAACAAATCCTTATAACGTCTATAATCCATAAACTAAAACTCATGGCTGGTTTTACCATGATTGAGAGTCTGATCTCGGTGGCTTTGGTGGCGGTGGTGGTGATAACCGGGATTGCCGGGTATACCGAGTTTCAGGAAAAGCAGCAAGTGAGGACGGCGGCGAGTAGCATGGTACAAGAACTTTTGGAAGTACAAAAAAAGACCAGACAAGGTGAAACATCTGATTGTCGTTCAGGTAGGACGTTGGCTGGATATAAACTTAAATTGGAAACAAGCGAACACGGAAATGATTTGAAAATTATGGCAATTTGTAGGCAAGGTGAAACTCCGCATCAAGAGATAGCAACAACATTTGAAACAGTCAGCCAAGTTCAGATTGAGTCTATGGATCCAACTGAAGTGACTTTTACCTGGCCGGATGGAGTACCGGGTGAGGATGTCGAGATTCAGTTATTAAAGGATGACAGCCATGAGTGTGTCATCATCTCTAAGGACGGTGCCATCCGGGCGGAGGGTGGCGAGTGTTAACCCGAGTGTGTATACTGATTACTAATGCCTAGTAGGAGAAAGCCTGCCCGGCGACTTAAGGGCGGATTTACCTTGATTGAAGTGTTGGTGGTCTGCGCCATTATGGTGCTGTTGGCGGGGATGCTGATGGCCGGCTATGTCCGTTTTAACCGCAAGCGACAGGTGGAAGAAGCAGCCTTGAATTTTGCGACATTTTTGCAGGATCAACAAAAACGAGCTAATAGTGGAGATCTGGTTGAATGCAGTGTTGGTGAAAAACTTGAGGGTTATGCGGTGAGTATCACTTCGGCACCAACATCGGTGGCTGCGACTGTAGCGAATTGTTCTGGGGCGTTACCGTCAACTTATGAGTTGATTAACGACACTGAATTTGTCGAAAACATGGCGGTTAAGTTTTTACCCCTGTCACGGGGGGTTGACCTAACTAAGGGAGATACTAAGATAACTAAATACGGTTACATTTATATAGTCAATGTCGATACTAATGGTTCGATAACGGTAGCGGAGGGGCCGTGAAGATTAATAGGGCCAATGGTCAGTCGTTAATTGAGGTGGTAATTGCCGCGGCGATTATTGTCATCGGCTCGACCGTCTTGGTTTCGGCGGTAACTTCGGCCATGGCTAATAACCGCCTGAGTAAGGAAAGGATCATTGCCACCAGATTAGCCCAAGAGGGTTGGGAGTGGTTGAAAAGGCAACAGGGAGATGATTTTGATGCCTTATTTGCGACGATCGAAGATGAAGCAACAGGGCCACCACAACAATATTATTGTTTGGGGGATGAGGAAGTTTTTGATCTCAAAATTTGTGACAGTTGTGTAAATAAAAAATCACCGAGTGTTGCCTGTAGTGTATATTTTACCATCAGTGATACCAGTTACACCCGGAATGTTATGGTAAGGACCGAAGGCAGTGGGGATCAGCGTATTATCACCACTCAA
>MHDC01000028.1:37581-78279 GCA_001803415.1 Microgenomates group bacterium RBG_16_45_19
GCAAAATGTGATAATAAACGGCAGCCTGCGACCGCCGCTGAAGAATTTTTAATTTATGAAATTAAGATTACTAATCAATGACCGGCAAAATGGCTACACTTTAATTGAGTTAATGGTGGTGGTGATCTTGATGGGAATTTTGATGATCGGGGTAGTGGGTTTGTTTTTAACCTTGCTTCGGGGTCAAAGTAAGACCAACGCTTTGGCAAAAGTCAAACAAGAGGGTGATTTTTCGACAGTAGCGATTGAGCGGCAATTGAGGGATGGAATTGATGTTGTCCGTATTGATATTGGGGTTGAAGTCCCCTGCAATGAAAATGAATTAGGGGAACCACTAATCATTTATCGAAGAACAGAAAATAATAAATTTCAGGCATCGAAGCTGTATTTGGATAGTGGAACTTCTACATTACAGTTGGGCACTTGTCTAGAATCAGAGACGAAGCAATATTGTAGTTTAGGTGAGGTCACTAGGGCGTTGACAGGGACTGAAGTCCAAGTGGATCCCTTTAAGGTCAGGTGCAAGCAGGGGGGGCCGTTTGATCCGGATTTGGTAGAAGTGAGTTATACGATCACGGAGCCGGCTTCGGGATTAAGCGTCCCGTTTAGAGTGATCACCTCTCTGCGTAACATCGAATAAGGCAATGAGCTGGTGGTTGACTCGATGATTTAAAAATGACTAGAATGGAGCTATGAGGTTAAACCGAGGGCGTGAGCGAGGACAAGTGGGGATGACGGTGTTGCTGATTATGGTGGTGATGGTAACGATTGCGGTGGCGGTGGCCAGTCGAAGTGTAACTAATCTCAATTTAACCAGATTAGAACAGGAATCAACCCGGTCGTTGGATCTGGCTGAGTCCGGGATAGACGAAATATTGAATTTGATAAGCCAGGACGCAACGAAAATCGGTAGTAATTTCCGGGCAAGAATTCAAGAAAAAGATGTTTTTGTGTCGACAAGCCGTTTGACGAGTATAGATTCGTTACCAGTTGATGAAGGGCATACTATCGAGATAGCGTTAGCTCCAGCGACAACTACTATGCGAATTCAATGGGGGGACGGTTCTGAATGTACGGACCCAGACAACGTTGCAGCCATTGAGGTTACTTTTATAAAAGAAGATAGCGCGAATTATTATGCTAAACGCCAAGCCTTTGATCGATGTGATCGGGCTAATGGTCTGGAGATTGATAATGACTATGATGTTACGATAACAGATGTAAACAAGGATGGGTCATCTGATCTAGGAGAATATCAAGTCGCTAGAATTAAAGTCCTTTATGCGACTACTAATTTGACGGTGACCGGTACGGGTTTGCCGGATCAAGGGATTAAGGCGACGGCGACGGCATCGGATTCTGAGGAAACGACCACCACTGTCGCCAAGTATCAATACCGCGGATCGTTGCCGTCCATTTTTGATTATGTCGTGTTTTCGGGGACAACGATCCAATAAGAAGGAGCTTTAACTTTACCTGCCCATATGAGCGACACGATTGGTATTGATATCGGTTCCTACGCGATTAAAGTGGCGGTGGCCCAGAGTAAAGGGGCAGGAATCGAATTGACTAAGTTGGCCAGTGATTATAATCCGATCGGCATGGTTTTGTCCAATGATAAAACCACCGGCCAAAAACTGGCCGAGACCTTAAAGAAACTGGCCAGTGAGCAGAAATTGTCGGGCCAACGGGTATTTTTGTCTTTGCCGGAATCATTAGCTTACACGGCGGTGGTGTCGATGCCCTTCCTCTCCGATGCCGAGCTGGCTTCGTCGATTAACTGGGAAGCCGAGCAGCACATCCCGGTACCGTTGACGGATATTAATTTGGAGTATTCGGTCTTATATAAACCACCCAAAAGCAATACCGGGGAGAAAATGCGGGTGTTGTTGGTCGGAGCCCGGAAAGAAGTGGTGACCCAACTGGTGGATTTATTTTCTCAAGTGGGGATGGAAGTGATCGGCTTGGAAACCGGGCTATTATCACTGCAACGGGCTTTAAGCTCCAGTTTAAGCCAAAACGATGCGGTCATGGTTTGCCACCTGGGTGCCTTGTCCACTGATGTGCTGGTGACTTTTCAAGGTGAACTGATGCTGGCCTATACCACTCGGGTGGGTGGGTTGGCCTTAACTCGCGGCCTGGAACGAGGGTTAGAATTACAACCACGGCAAGCAGAAGAGTATAAAAGAGCCTACGGTTTAGATGCCCAGCAATTGGATGGCCGGGTGCGGCAGGTATTATTGCCGGTGGTGAACGTGTTGGTGAGCGAGCTAAGAAAAGCGATACAGTTTTACCAAGCGACCCATACGGCCAATCCCATCCGGTTAATCATGCTGACCGGCGGCAGTGCTTATTTACCCGGTTTACCCACGTTTTTAGCCGAAACTTTCGGGACGGAAGTGGTAGTGGCCAATCCGATGGATGGCAAATTGATCGGGTCACGGGCTAAGGAACCGGTGGATATGGCGGCTTACGCGGTAGCTGTCGGCCTGGCCGCCCAAAAGGGATAGTTATGGCCATAAACCTAGTGAGCGGCCGGAAACAAGAACTCAGGGAAAGGCAGCTGGTCTACCTTAGGGTTCAATTTATTTCCATGACAATTCTGGTGGTCTTTTTGGGGGCGGTATTGGGACTCTATGGTTTAAAGGTGTATGTGGCTCACAACCTGGAGCAAATTAACCAAGATATCGTAGCCGAAGAAACGGCTATTGCCAAACTCCGGGCGGTGGAAGTGAAATACCGGTTATTGTTGAACAAATTAACCTTGATTGACGGCTTTTTGGCTGAGAATGATACCATCTTAAGTTGGCTACAAGAGGTCTATAACTCGGTGCCGGCAGAAATCAAACTAACCGGGGTGACTCTGGATAATCTGGATCGGCAATTAAACTTGAAAGTCGAAGCCACCAGTATGACAGCGGTGATTGCCTTTTTGGATTTAGTTGAGACTACGATTAAACAAAGCCAGCTGTATCAGAATATTGCCGTGGACAGCGTGACCCGAAATGATGACGGCAGTTACGGGTTGGGAGTGAATTACACGCAGTGATCAAGGATCAATATGGATTATAAAGGTAACAAAACGGCAATCTGGGCCCAAGCCCAAAGGGACCGGCGTTTTTGGCTGATGCCCTTGGCGGTGGCGGTGGCGGTAATCAGTTTGACGGGCTTGGTGGTGATTCCCATACTCCAGGGAATTAGGGAAGATTTGGCCGCAGTCGAAAAAGAAAAGGCCGAATTAACCAAACTGGTAGCCAAACGGACGGTTCTAACTACCTTGAACGAGGCCGTCATTACGGAGCAGCTTAAAACGGTTAACCGGGTTTTACCCAGCCGTAAGCCGGTTTTACCGCTAATCAACACCTTAGCCAATTCGGCTTCCGGGGCGGGAGTGTTACTGAATAGTTACGCCTTTGATCCGGGAGTGGTCGCCAGTGAAGCGGCCGAGGTTAAAGCTGAGGAAAAACCGGGAGAATTAGCGACCATGTCGGTGAAAAGCAGTATCAGCGGCAGTTATGATGCGGTCTTGTCCTTTTTGTCAGCCTTAGGCCGAGTGGCGCCCTTAATGTATCCGGAAAACGCCGCTTTTGGCGGGGCGTTAGATCCAGCAGAGCCTTCGAGTGAACCGATGCCGATCCAAGTGATGCTGGCCGCTTATTATGCTTTACCCCTTAAACAGCTGGGGGCGATGAGTGATCCCCTACCGGAAATGTCCCAAAACCAGCAAACCTTACTAACGAAGATTAACGAGTTTAACGATTATCAAAACCGAGACGCTTTACCGGTGACGCAGGAATTTAGAGGTAACTTCTTTAGCTTTTAGGTTGGTCTTGAGTCAGGTCAATCGCCCCAGCGATTAGGTCTTCACCTTCCGGTTGGTCCTTCACCGGCGTCTCTTTTTCCGGGGTTTTAGCGGGGGCGGCAGTGGCTTCCGGAGCACCGGGTTGACCGGCATCGTTGAGTTTGATGCGGACCCGTTTATTTTGACGGATCGCCACTACGTGGGCTAAGCTGCGGATGGCTTTAATGACTTTACCGTCTTTACCGATCACCCGACCCATGTCTTCCGGATCGACGGTAAGGGTATAGACTTCGTAACCATCTTCTTCGCCGGTGTCAATGACCACGGCCTCGGGGTGAGTGGTGATATTGGTTAAGATGAGGGTAAGGAAATCTTTCATAGTTTTCCACTCCTTGTTTTGGTATTTGGTAATGATTTAACGGCTTGGCGATAAAGATTGGCGACGGTGGTAGTGGGTTGTGCCCCTTGTTTAATCCAGTGGTCGTATTTGGCTTGATTGAGTTTAACTGTAGGCGGATCGGTCAAGGGGGAGTAGGTGCCGAGGAGATCGGTATATTGACCATCACGCTTGGAGCGAGCTTCGGCGACGATGATGCGATAGGCCGGTTGGGAGCGCTTACCTAGGCGACTGAGTTTGATTTTAAGCATAGGACCAGATTGTATCAGGCGGTCGGCCATTTCTCAAGGGCGTGGCGGGCGGCCGCTTGTTGGGCTAACTGTTTGCTTTTTCCCTGACCGGTAGCTACTTCCCGGCCGTCAATAATGACCGCGACCGTAAATATTTTATCGTGGTCGGGGCCACTTGTGGCGACAACGGTGTAGGAGGGTGAGGCTGAGCCTTTGGCCTGAACCGTTTCCTGAAGGTGGCTTTTATAATCCTTAAACAATTTCTGGTCGATAATCACGTCGATTTTAGGGAAAAGGTGTTGAGACAGAAAATCAACCACAGCAGTGTAGCCTTGATCCAGGTAGAGGGCGCCAATGACGGCTTCGAGAGTATTGGCCAAGAGTGAAGGATTGGTGCGGCCACCGGTGACTTCTTCACCTTTAGAAAGCCTGAGTTGTGTGCCTAAGTTAAGATTTAAAGCGACTTCGGCCAGGGTGCTGGTACGGACCAAAGCCGCTCGGAGGGTGGTTAAGTCCCCTTCTTTTTTTTGAGGAAATTTATCATAGAGGAATTGAGACACACCCAATTCAAGGACGGCATCACCTAAGAATTCCAAGCGTTCGTTGTGCCGGGTGACCCGGGGGTGTTCGTTAAGGTAGGAGCGATGGGTTAAAGCTTCAGTGAGCAAGGTAGGCTGTTTAATTAAGAGGGAAAGCGGAGTCATAAGAGGGAGTCATCTACCAAGGTTTGCAGGTCGGCCACGGTGGCGGGGTGACCGGGTTCAAAAGCCGGCAAGGTAATATCCAGTTGTTGCTCCAAGTGATTTTTAATGTGGTTGAGATCTTCAGGAGAAGCATTGAGATCCAGGTGAAAGTCGGTCGCTAATTGAATTTCCTGAGGTTCGATACCCAAAACTTGGCTGACGGTGGTACTGATGGCGGGATTAAGCGGTTGGTCCATAGAGTCGGTCGACAATGGTGCCGAGGACGCCATTGACGAATTTGGCTGAGTTTTCACTCCCATATTCTTTCGCAATTTCGACGGCTTCGTCAATAATGACTTTATGAGGAGCGGTTTTGGTGATTAATTCCCAAACAGCTACCCGGAGGACAGCCAAGTCGATTTTGTTGATTTGGTGAATCGGCCATTCCGGAGCGGCGGCGGTAATATAAGCGTCGATTTGGGGTAGGTCTTTAAGAATGGGTTGGATTTCTTGGGGAAGATGGGGATTGGCAAAGGAAGCGGAGAAAAGGTGTTTGACAAGTTTAACGCGATCAAGATGGCGAGGGTCGCCTTTAGATTTCATACTTGACCGCAATGGGGACACGCAAAATGAGGTAGTTTAGGTTTGGAGCAGGCCCGGCAAACGATTAACTGGTTAAGTTTCAATTTAAATGCAGCCCGGCGTCGACCGCGGCGGTAGGTGGAAATTTTATGTTTTGGTACAGCTCCCATAACAGGGGGTATTCTATATAGCTCCGTTAAGCTTTTCAAGTTGAGAATGAAAATGGGTGGTTAAGTAAGGGTGGGACAGGAGTTGGTCGGGAGCCGCCACCGCGGCTTGGTGAGCGGCTTGGATGAGTTCAAGATCTTGGAAACTGGCCAGCCGAAAGGCAATGTGGCCGGATTGACGGGTGCCGTAGAGATCGCCTTGACCCCGAAGTTTAAGGTCGAGGGTGGCCAAACGATTGCCGTCAGCGACCGTGGTTAAATAGGTTAAGCGTTGGTTGGCCTTGGCGGTAGTGGTAAAGAGCAGGCAATAACCGGGTTTGGTCCCCCGACCGACCCGACCCCGCAACTGGTGCAGCTGAGCTAGGCCAAACCGCTCCGCGGCTTCAATCACCATAATGGTGGCGTTAGGGATGTCGATACCGACCTCGATAACTGGAGTACTGACTAAGAGGTCGAGTTGGTGGTGGCGGAAAGCGGTCAGGACAGCGGCTTTAGCCGGAGCTTTTAAGCGGCTGTGGAGTAGACCGACCCGGTAATCCTTAAAGACAGTGCGCCGGAGTTGGTCGAAGGTGGTTTCGGCTGCTTTGACTTGGTCCAGCTGAGGTTGGGGGGAATCGGCGATCAAGGGACAAACGAAAAAAACTTGATCCTGGTGACGGTCGATCTGTTGCTTAATCCAGGTGTAAGCGGCTGGGCGCTTAGCTTCGGGAACCAACCAGGTTTTAACCGGGGTTTGTTGATGAGGCAGGGGTTTAAGGTAAGAAATGGCCAGTTCGGCATAGATGGTGAGAGCCAGGGTACGGGGAATGGGGGTAGCAGTCAGGGAGAGGACGTTGGGCAAGGTTGGTTGTTTGAGTAAGGCCGTTCGTTGGTGGACCCCGAAACGGTGTTGCTCGTCAATCACAACTAGGCCCAGGTTTGGGGGTAAGGGCCGGAATAAAAGCGCATGAGTGCCGATGATGAAGTGGGACTGCGGGTGACTGAGGGTTAGAGCTTGGGTTTGGAGGGAAGGTTTAAGACTTAAAGGGGTTAACAATTGCTTGATGGTGGCGTAGTGTTGACGGGCGAGAATATCGGTGGGGGCCATCAAGACCGAAGCCAAACCGTTGAGATGAGTCAAATACATGGCGATGGCGGCCACGACGGTCTTACCGGAGCCAACTTCACCCTGGAGTAAGCGGTTCATAGCGGTGGCTTGGCTGAGGTCGGTTAAGATCGCTTGAAGCGCTGATTGTTGACTCAAAGATAAAGTAAAGGGTAATTGCCGGATAAGGGCTTTGGTTTTTTGGGGGAAAGGCTTGAAGCGGTAACTCAGGTGTTTGGATAGCCAGGTGCGGCGGCGTTTTTGGGCCAGGAGTTGGAAAGCCAAGAGCTCGTCAAACTTGAGGCGACGAGAAGCGGCGATGAATTGGTCCTGGTTATCGGGAAAATGGATGGCTCGGAGGGCTTGGTCATAAGCGATAAGTGACTGAGGGGTGAGGATATCAGGAGGCAACCAATCCGGCAGCGGCGGCAGCCGATCGAGGAGCGCAGCCAGACGGGACCGGAGCCACTTGCTGGAGAAGGCCTTGGTTTCGTGATAAATAGGTACCAGGCGACCAGTATGAATCCGGGGGTGACGGGTGAATTCATACTCTGGGGAAACTAGGTTTAATTGACCGTGGTAGCGAGTGACCGTGCCAGAGAGGCAAATTTGAGGCTGGCGTCGTAACTGGGTGATTAAAAAAGGTTGATTGAACCAGGTAACGCTAAGTGAGCCTGTAACATCAGAAAAACGACATTTTTGGAGGGTGCGACCGGTTTTAGTCCGAAGAAGTAGGAGCTGGTCGCAGGAACCGCAGACGGTCGCTTGGTCCCCTTCCCGAAGCGAGACCACTTGAGTGAGGTGGCTTAAGTCATCATGACGAAAAGGGTAATAGTGAAGCAGATCAAAGACAGTGGTAATTTCCAGGTTTTTGAGTTTAGCGGCCGACTGGGGACCGACTCCCGGAAGAATAATCACCGGCGAGAAGAGAAATTGAATCAAAGCTGAGGCGGGGATCATGCAGTTAGCTTAAGAAGACAAAAATGAGGCTGTAGGCAACGCTGGAAAAGACCAAGCCCAGGCTGGAAATGACGATTAGGGCGATGATCCAACGGCGCTGTCGTTTAGTGAGTTGCATAGATTAATGAACAATGATTAGATAATTTTTAGTTGGACAAAGTAGTGCTTGCCATATTGGAGCAGGTCGCCGTTTTTGGGGCTAACCAGAGCCTGTGGATCGGTAATTTTATGACCGCCTAACTCGACCCCCCCCTCGCTGATGACCCGTTTGAGTTGAGCGTGGCTGACGCCTAGGGGCAATTGTTTAAGGAGATCGAGAAGACTGAGCGGTGGGGCCGTGAGGTTGAAGGTAGGGGTTTGGTCGGAGACAGAACGTTTCTGAAAAGTTGATTCAAAATAGCTTTGGGCTTTTTGAGCCAAATCAGACCCATGCCATTCAGAAACAATGGTAGTGGCTAACTGCTTTTTAGCGGCCATCGGGTGCAGTCGATCTTGGTGAAGATCTTTTTCCAGTTGTTCAACTTGAGCCAGCGGCGTGTGGGTGATCAGTTTAAGATAAGGGATGATTTGAGAGTCGATAAGGCTCATGATTTTGGCAAATTTATCATTGGGGGTATCGTCGAGATAGATACAATTGCCACTGGTTTTGCTCATGGTTTTACCATCGGTACCCAAGATCATGGGAACGGTCAGGACATACTTGTCACGCTGATTCATTTTGCGTTGGAGTTCGCGACCGATGAGCATATTGAACTCTTGATCAGTGCCGCCGACTTCTAAGTCAACGTCCATGACCACCGAGTCGTAGCCTTGCAACAAGGGATACATGGTTTCGTGGTACCAGACGGTATCCCCGCGTTGCAACCGACGTTGGAATGAATCTCGTTTGAAAAGTTGAACGGCACTGATATGAGAGGCAATTTTAATGATATCTTTCAAGGTCAAAGGGACGAGCCAATCGCTGTTTTGCTTGATGGAGACTTGGGAAAAGTCAACGATGGGGGCGACTTGATCTTTCCAGGTACTTAAGTTTTGATTGATTTCGGTTGAGGTGATTAATTGGCGAGCGTTTTCCCGCAATGAGGGGTCACCGACCAAGACCGTACCAGTGCCAAAGAGAATTATGACCTCGTGACCAGCCCGGGCGAAGGCCATTAAGAGATGCAAGCCGACGGTGTGGCCTAAATGCAAGTGGCTGGCGGTGGGGTCAAAACCCTGATAAAGACGGATTTTTTTAGTTTGTAATAACTTTTTTAGACCGGCTTTAGAAGGTAAGATAGTGTCGACCCGGCGGCTTAAGAGTTCGTCAATTTGGTCCATACTCCCCCATTATACCGGGCAAATCTTAGCTAACAACTAGTTTAATTTCATGATCCGGGATCATGTAATCGTGTACAATAGGACCACGATGGATTGGCGACAACTGAGACAACGACGGGTATTGGCCATGAGACGGGCAGCCTACCGGCGCGGACCGAAACGCTGGTGGTCGAAAATTGCCTGGTTGTCGCCGTGGAAAATGGCCTTGGTAGTCTTAGTGGCGGGGACGTTGATGACGGTGGTGACCGCAGTTGGCGTATTTGCCTGGTTTTCCCGGGATTTGCCGACACCGGACGAGGTGGTGCGGCGGGAAGGGTTTGCCACGAAAATTTATGATCGGAATGACCAATTACTGTACGAATTTTTTCAGGAGCAGCAGCGAACGCCGGTTAAAATCGAGACGGTACCCCCGAGTTTGAAAGAGGCGACTATCGCCATTGAAGACAAGCATTTTTACGCCCATCAAGGTTTTGATCCTTTGGGCATTGCCCGGTCAGTTTACATCATTTTTACTCGGGGTGAGGTGGTGGGCGGCTCAACCTTAACTCAGCAATTGGTCAAGAATGTACTGCTTAGTCAGGAAAAAACGCTAACCCGGAAAGTCAAAGAGTTGATTTTAGCCGTACAGATAGAGAGTCTCTACAACAAAGAAGAGATTTTGCAGATGTACCTCAATGAAGCTCCTTATGGCGGGACAGCTTGGGGGGTGGGGACGGCCGCCCAAACTTACTTTGGTAAAGAGGTGCAAGATTTGAATTTAGTCGAGTCGGCCATATTGGCTGGCATGCCCCAACGACCGACGGTTTATTCACCGTTTGGCAATTATCCGGACGCTTATAAAGGCCGGACCATCGATGTGTTACGGCGGATGCGGGAAGACGGGTATATCACGGCCGATGAGGAAGCGTCAGCGGCGGCGGCCTTGAATGACTTGTCTTTTAAAGGCGACTACACGGCCATCAAAGCCCCCCATTTTGTCTTTTACGTCAAGGAGCGGCTGGAAGAGATGTACGGGGAGTCGCTGGTAGAAAAGGGCGGTTTGAGAGTCAAGACAACGCTGGATTTACCCTTACAGGAAGCAGCCCAAACGGTGGTGACTGAGGAAATTGGGAAAGTGGTTAATCAAGGCATCGGTAATGGGTCGGCTTTGGTCTTGAATCCGAAGGGCGGGGAAATTTTGGCCATGGTCGGGAGTAAGGATTTTTTTGCCGAGGATTACGACGGCCAGGTCAATGTCACTGAAGCTTTAAGACAGCCGGGTTCGGCGATTAAACCAGTGACCTATGCGGCCGCTTTCCAAAAAGGTTTTACTCCGGCCAGCGTCATTTTTGACACGCCGACCGAATTTCCCAGCGGGGAAGTTAAACCATACGCGCCGGTAAATTATGACGGCTCGTTCCGGGGACCGGTGCAGCTCAGATTTGCCTTGGGTTCATCTTTAAATATGCCAGCGGTGAAATTATTAGCGATGGTGGGTTTAAAAGACATGATGCAGTTAGGTTATGACATGGGTTTAACCACCTTGGAACCGACGACCGAGAATCTCAAGCGCTTCGGATTAGCCTTAACTTTGGGTGGCGGTGAAGTTAGGTTAATTGATTTGGCTACAGCCTACAGCACTTTTGCCAACGGCGGTTTACAAGTGGAACCGATAGCAATTCTTAAAGTCACCGACCGGGAGGGCAAAACTTTATATGAGCCGAAACCGGTTCAGAGGAAAAGAATTTTGGATGAAGGGGTGACCTACCTGGTAAATCATATTTTGTCGGATAATAACGCCCGGTTGCTGACCTTTGGGGCAAATTCATATTTAAAAATGGGTGATAATGTGGCCGTTAAGACCGGGACCACTAACGATAAGCGGGACAACTGGACCATCGGTTGGAACCGGAACGCGGTGGTTGGAGTTTGGGTGGGTAACAATGACAATTCGCCAATGAAGCAAGTGGCTTCGGGTGTAACTGGGGCGTCCCCGATTTGGCGGCGGATCATGGTCGAAGTCCAAAAAAACCGCAAACCGGAAGCCTGGCCAATTCCCAGCAACGTGGCGGCGATTCAGGTGGATCAGGTATCCGGCTATCCGGAGCACGACGGTTTTCCGACACGGTCGGAATATATCATCAAGGGAACTTTGCCGTCACTGCCTGATCCGGTGCACAGTAAATTGAAGCTCTGCCGCGGTCAAGAACGATTAGCCACACCAGTCCAGGTAGCGAGGAATGATTATGAGGAGAAGGAATATATTGTGCCCAACGAACCAATGAAGCTGGGTGATTTACCGTCATGGAATGAACAGATTAAGGTTTGGGCAAGCGCTCAAGGTGATCCCCGTCTCCATCCCCCGGATACCATGTGTGAGGGTTCGGAAGCCATGGCAGTGGATGTGGAAGAACCCAAAAACGAAACTAATTATCCGGACAAGGAGATTCGCGTCAAAGTCAGAGTCATCACTGGCGGGACAGTCGAGCGGGTGGATATCTACGTCAATGAAGTGTTGCGAGAGTCTTTAGTGGAGCGGCCTTACGAAACCGCTTTCTCCCTGCCGGATGGCGCTTACACGGTTAAGGTCCGGGCTAGGCAGACCGACGGGAGGATGGCGGAAAGCGGCGGGATTCAAATCGGAGTAGGTAGTGTGCCATGGCAGGGTTTAGCCGCCGCGACACCGGAACCGTCACCAACTGGCTTAAGTGAGTGAACCGACTAAGGGGGCGTGATAAGTTTTGGCTAAAGCGGCAACAATTTTTTGACGAAGGGTGGCTAAGTCTTGAGTCGCTAATTGACGGTTAACATCTTGATAAGTCAGAGTAAAAGTGTAGTTTTGCTGGTAGCGAACGGATAATTTGACAGAGTCAATCATCGGATCGAGCTGTTTAATGGTGGTGAGCACCGGTCCGAGTGGCGTTTTGGGCGGCAAAGTAAAAGTTAAATCTTCAATGATGGGGGGGTGAGGCAACAGCGGTTTTAGAGTGGGGTGAGTTTTGGCATACTTCTGGAAAACTGACCAGTCAAGATCGAGACAGAAATTATTAGTCGATTTATGTGCCCCCAGGTAACCAAGGATATCATGATGGAGTTGGAGACGACCGGATTGAGACGGGGCAAAGGGTGCCGGAATAGTCTTTGAGGTGAGAATCTCAGGTTCAGGTAGGTGCCATTTCTGGACTAGGGCTTCGAGTAAACCTTTAAGGTGAGAGTAGGTATTGGAGGTAAGCAGGGTCAGGTGTAGCTCCTCTTGGGGTAAAGCCCTGGGTTTAGGGGAGGGATGATAGACGTGTTGGAGTTCAAAGATGGTAATTGACGTCGGCGGATTGTGGGCGAAGACTGCAACTAAAGACGGGATGAGCGAGCGACGCAGGTAAACCCACTCAGCGGAATAGGGATTTTTTATTTCAAGATGTTGGTTTAGAGGGAAGCCTGAAGCTAAAGCCAGTTTGGGGCTGATCATGGAATAGGTATAGACTTCGGTAGCACCCCAGCCGGCCAGCCACTGTTTGACTTGAAACTCGAGATCGAATTGGACCGGGCTTGGGTGGAGGGGTATCGGGGTAGCCATAACCCTTGAGGCTAAATTATGGTAACCTTCTATGCGGGCGACTTCCTCGATAAAGTCGGGGGGGGTAAGGAGGTCTTTGGCACGGTAACTCGGTGGGGTCAAATGGAGGCTAAAGCGATGAGGGGGACGAGGGGTAGCGGCCGGTTGGACTTGGCAACCGAGGGCGGTAAAAATACCGGAAACGGTGGCAACTTCAAGGGAGGTACCTAAGTAAGTGTCCAAGAGGCCAGAGTCAAGGGTGACAGACTTAATTTTCGGAGGCGAGGGGTAGATATCAACGAGTTGACTGTTAATTTTGGCGGAACATAAATCTTGATAGAGGTTTATGGCATACATTAGGGTGGGTAAGGCTAACTCAGGATCAACGCTTTTCTCATTTAGGATGGCGGCTTGAGAGCGCAAAGCATGGGTCATCGAGGCGAAGCGGATTTTGACCGGATCGACGTCTTCAATCCAGAGATAAATGCGTTTGGTGGAAGCGGAGACCACGGTATTTTTGGTCCCCATGATGCCGGGCAGATCGATGATATGGCCGGTACCGTCGTCGAAGATAACTTCGCCGCCAACGGTGGTATAACTTAAGTTTTCCAGGGTAGTAAAAGTCTCTCCTGGTTTGGCTTGACGAACGATGAGGCGGTTGGTGGCGGTGAGTTTATCGAGGTCGAAGGCATGGATGGGGTGACCAATAGCCCACATAGCGTAATTGGTGATATCGATGGCATTATTTAGAGGTCTTAAACCAACTTGGCGTAAGCGGGTTTGGAGCCAAGCAGGAGAAGGCTTGAGGGAGATTTGGCCAAGTTCGATGGCCAGGATGCGACGACATAAAGTCGAGTCGTTGGTAATTTTAAGCGAGGTTGGCGGTAGGATTTTGGGGATAGCTGGCGCTGGTGGCAACGGTTTGAGAGCGGCTTTAAAACCGAAACGGGGTAAAATGGCGGCCGCTTCACGAGCGATTCCCCTAACGCTCATCATATCGACCCGATTGGTGGTGACTTCCAGTTCATAGACCGGTTCATGCTCAATCATTTCCAGACGTTCGACTGAAGGACCGCAGAGAGACAGGGATGAGGCGATGGCCTTGGGCTTGGCCGGGGTTTGGAGGAATTCGAGTAGCCAGGAATGAGGGAGGCGGAAATTCATAGAGGTTAGAATTGGTCCAGAAAATGCAGGCTGTTTTGATAAAAGGGGCGGATGTCATCAAGTTCGAGACCGGGCTGGAGGGTATAGACCCGTTCAATCCCCCAGCCAAAGGCAAAACCGGTATAGCGATGAGGATCGATACCGCCGGCTTTAAGGACATTGGGGTGAACCATGCCGGCGCCGCCGACTTCGTGCCAGCCAGATTTACAAAAACGACAACCCTGTCCCTGACAATAAACACAGCTGAAGTCGACCTCGAAACTGGGTTCGGTAAAACGGAACATAAAAGGGCGGATCCGGGATTGGGCTTGGGGTCCATAAAAAGCTTTGGCAAAGTAGTCCAACGTACCCTTGAGATGGACGATGCCGATACCGTTGTCGATGACTAAACCCTCAAATTGGTGAAACATAGCGGTGTGGGTGACGTCTTCTTGGCGGCGGTAGCACTTGGCGATATTGAGCATGCGGATGGGTGGCTGTTTGACCCGTTCCATTTCGCGGACTTGGCCATTAGAAGTGTGGGTGGTCAAGACCATTTGTCCATATTGGGGATGGTTGGGGGTGTCAATAAAGAAAGTTTCCCACTCGTCACGGGCGGGGTGATCGGGCGGCATGTTGAGACTTTCAAAGACATAGTAATCCCAATCAACTTCGGGATAACGAACCCGGGTAAAGCCAATCGATTCAAAGATCTTTTGGATCTTAAAGATAGCTTGAGTGATGGGGTGGAGGTGGCCGATGGGGGGTTTATCTCCAGGAGCGGTAAGGTCCAGCCAAGCTGATGGTTGATGGTTGATGGTTGATGACTGAGGGGTAGAGGCAATGAGTTTGGTTTTCAGTTGGTTGATGAGTTCACCCGCGGCAGCCCGATCCTTGGCTAGAAGCTGGGGAATTAAACCAGTTAAGGTTTTAAGGTCTTTTTTGGTCGGTGAGGCAGACAGTGACTGTAAATGCTGCTGGAAATCAGTGAGGGTTAAAGAAAAATTTTTTTTGGGAGTGGCTGGTTTCTCGGAAGTCTCTAAGTTAGGGTGGTAATGAATCAGAGTGTCCCCGTTGGCATAGGTAAGGTTAGTAACGCTGATCTGACCTGGATATTTTTGGTCTAAATAAGTTTGGACGGAAGCTTGGTTGACGGCATCAATAAAACCATGAAAGTGAGCAATATTGGGACAACCCGGTTGGGTAACGGTTTTTTGATAGGCATGTTCGGGGTAGAGTCGACTGACAGCCTGACTGACGGGATTGGACCGATGAGAAATTTTGAGTTGGTTTTTTGGGGGCATAGAGTTATTGTACAAAAAAACCCTCTAAAAGAGGGTTTTGGTTTAAGCGGTAGTCCCCTCCCCTACTTGCCGTAGACTTGGCTGACAATGGTTTTAAAGGTAGCGGGATCATTGAGGGCGATTTCGGCCAGCATTTTCCGGTTGAGTTTAACGTTGGCTTTGGTTAAGAGGTTCATCAAGACCGAATAGCTGGGTCCGTCATCAATTTGGCTGAGACCAGCATTGATCCGTTGGATCCAGAGACGCCGAAAATCCCGTTTTCTTAAGCGTCGGCCGATATAGGCGTATTGACCGGCATGGAGAACTTGTTCCTGGGCGGCTTTAAAGTGGCGACTACGAGAAAGTCGGCTACCTTTAGCGGCGTTTAAGACTTTTTTGTGACGTTGACGGGTGACGACGGAAGCTTTAACTCTCATACTTTTAAATGGCTAGCATTTTTCTAATTTTAAGGGCTTGTTTGCCGGTGACGGTTTTAGGGACTTTATAACTGCGAATCGCCCGTTTGGATTTGCGTCGCCGGAGATGGCGCATGTTTTGGGCCCGGCGCAAAATCTTACCGGTGGCGGTGATTTTGAAACGCTTGGCGACAATTTTACGGGTTTTGAGTTTTTGCGGCATATAGTTTAGTGGTGTTTGGGTTGGAGCTGCGCAGAAAGGATTTTGCCAACCAAATTCGGAACCCGTTCGATGGTAGACAAATCTTTGAGTTGGTCGATGGCTTTATTTAAGACTTGGTGGCCAAACTCCGGGTGAGTAATTTGACGCCCGACGAATTTTACATTAAGTTTAACTTTATCACCACCCTCTAAAAATTCGGTAGCCCGTTTGATCCGATTTTGAAAATCACCCTCGGCAATAAAAGGGGTGAACATGATTTCTTTGATCTCTACCGAGCGGGAGCTTTTCCGGGAGGAGGACTCTTTTTGTTGCTGTTGGTATTTAAATTTAGCAAAATCGATGATTTTGGCGACGGGTGGCTGAGCTGACTGAGCCACTAAGACCAGGTCGGTATTTTCCTCTATGGCCAATTTTAAGGCCGCTTCCTTACTCATGACGCCCAGCTGATGACCTTGGTCATCAACGACCCTCATGGTCGGAACACTGATGCGGTGGTTGATTTGGTAATAGATTTTTTGAGTCGCTTTTTTTTTACGAACGCGATGGTGCATGGCAGGGGCTATTATATCGTGTCGAGAGCCAGGGAGCGAGAATCAATTAGGGTTTTAGTTTGAGTCACGAATTGGTCGAGGTTGATAACTCCCCTATCCCCCACCCCACGAACCCTTAGGGCCAGGGTATTAGCTTCAACTTCTTTATCGCCGACGATTAACAAGTAGGGAATTTTTTGGATTTCACCGTGGCGAATCCGTTTGGCTAGAGACTCGGCTTGGTCCCAAAGTTCAGCCCGGAGATCAGCAGCCTTTAATGTTTTAACGGCTGATTGGGCATAAGTTTGATGTTTCTCCCCGATCGGTAAAACGACCACCTGAACGGGTGAGAGCCATAAGGGAAAGGCTCCGGCGAAGTGTTCGATCAGCACCATGAGGAAGCGCTCGGGCGAGCCAATAATGGCGCGGTGGAGCATCACCGGACGCTGGTCTTGACCATCCGAGCCGGTGTATTTTAAGTTAAACCGCTCGGGCATAAAGTAGTCGATTTGGACGGTGGAGAGCTGCCAGTCGCGACCTAAGGCATCAGTGGCCATTAGGTCCATCTTGGGAGCATAAAAGGCGGCTTCACCGACGCCAACAAAATAGTCGATTTTATTCCGCTGCATAATTTTTTCGGCCCACTTTTCCACCAAATCCCATTGTTTGGGATCGCCGATATAGTTTTCGGGATGCTTGGGATCCCGAACAGATAAGCGGTAACGATAGGCGAAGCCGAAGGTTTGCATAATTTGTTTAGTCATGGTGAGCATTTGGTCGATTTCGGCATCGACTTGATCTTCGCGACAAAAGATGTGACAGTCGTCTTGAGAGAAGGAGCGGACTCGGGCTAAACCAGATAGTTCACCGGGTTTTTCGTCGCGGTAAAGCATGGCAAAATCGGTCAACCGCAAGGGTAGATCCCGATAACTCCTGGGTCTTGAGGCATAAATCTGGGTGTGCTGGGGACAATTCATGGGTTTGAGGTAAAATTCTTCATCAGAGTAATTGGAGTGAACCCGAAACATAACGTCTTTATATTTATCGTAGTGCCCGGAGACTTTAAATAATTCGGCTTTGGTTAATTGAGGAGTCCAAACTTGGTGAAAATCGAGTTTAGCTTGAACCGTTTCGACGTAATCATTAACCAGGCGACGAATTAGGGCTCCCCGAGGGGTGTACAGAGGCAGGCCTCCACCGACTAAGTCGGAAAAAGTAAAGAGATCCAAAGTTTTACCCAGTTTGCGGTGGTCACGCTTTTTGGCTTCTTCGAGTTGATGTAGGTATTGGTCGAGTTCTGGTTGACTGGAGAAAGCGGTGCCGTAAAGGCGGGTGAGCATTTTATTCTTTTCATCGCCGTGCCAGTAAGCCCCGGCCACAGAAAGTAACTTAAAAGCTTTAACGGCGCCGGTGGAGGGGGCATGAGGACCGGAACAGAGGTCGACGAATTCGTCTCCCAACCAATAGACTGAAACCGGTTCTCCCCGGGCTTCAATGTCTTTAAGCCACGCTTGTTTATAGGGATTAGTTTTAAAGAGAGCTTGGGCTTCGGTGACGGAGAGGATTTTCTGAGTTAGGGGTAAATCGGCTTGAATGATTTTTCTCATTTCAGTTTCGATTTGGGGAAATTCGGTCTCAGAGATGGTAAAACTATCAGGGTGGTCAAAGTCGAAGTAGAAACCGTCGTCAGTGGCTGGGCCCATGGCCATAATGACTTTTTCGGTGCCAAAGAGGCGGATCATAGCCAGAGTTAAAATATGCTCGGCAGTGTGGCGGATTGGTTCAAGTTCGGAATTAGAATTTGACGACATAAATTGTCTGATTTCATTATTGAATGGGTGAAGCAGTCGGGGCCTGAGGGGCAAAGAGTTGGTTGAGGGTTTGTTGCAGCGATTGCTGGTCCAGACTAACCGTCGGTTGAGACAGTTGAGTTATAGACTCGATGGTTTTTAGGTATTGTTGGTAAGGTTTCTCCAATTTAGGCCAGATAACCTGAGTGAAAACCTGGGCCAGAAGGAATAAAAATAGACACCAGATAACGACACTACCCAAACTTCGGGCTAAACCGGTAATGAAGTTTTTATAAAAGATGGTGAATGCACCAACGTCGTACATCGACTTGGAGCCAGAGGCTTGTTCTTGAGGTTGGTCCATAAGCGGTCGCTTTGACGGCCAAACTACCGATTAATTTAGGATATACCCTCGATTGGGTGGGCGATAGAGGAGTCGAACCTCTGACCTCTTCGATGTCAACGAAGCGCTCTAACCAACTGAGCTAACCGCCCGAGGCAGGGGTATTGTACACAGAATGAACACTTGGGGCAAATGTTAGCCAGCGGAGATAGCCACTTGGCGTTCTTGGGATAGGAGGAATTTGGTGCCACTCTTTTGGACGCCGCCCCAGAAGAATTGTTTAGCCCGCCGTCGGGCATAGGAAGCTTCTAACCAGGAGTTGGCGTCATTAACTTGCTGGCGTAAGAGCAGGATAAAACGGCGCAGTTTTTCGAAAAAAGCCACATGGTATTGACCCGGGTGGGCGATCTCGGTGTCAATGGCTTTTTGGGCTGAGAGCGAAAGATGGGTGAGATCCTTAGCCAAGGCTTTAAGTTGGTCTTGGAGGGCTTTGATCTGGGCTTTGACTTCTTCTTCACGGCGATCGTAAATCGGAGTGGTTTGGACTTCTTTAAGTCGAGCTTGGCGCTCCATGGCTTGGCGCCAGAGTCTTTCTTGGCTTAAAGCGCTTTCGGCTTGGGTTTGATCTGGATAAAAGCCGTCGGCAGATCGGGGTGAACCACCAAAAATAGAGTTGAGGGCATCCCGACCAACGCCACCAATGACATCGTGGCCAAGGGACGAAACAGTTTGACCACCGATACTTTTTAAAGCCTCGACAAAGTTTTGGGGTTGAGGCCGAGTGGTCTTTTTGAGTTTGGGCGCAAACGGATCCATAATTTTGGCGCATTATAGCGTATTAATGGTTGGGTTTCAAATAAATGCCTAACATAAATTGGCCGGCTTTAGCTGCCTAAGTTCATTAAATAGTCGGTCACCCGGCGTTTGGTGATAGCGGCGGCAATTTGGGCTTGTTTTTGGGTGTCTTTTTGGACCGAGGCTTTAACCTGAGGATTGTCAATCTTGGTAATAAATTGGTTAACCTCGGTTGGAGACGCGGTTAATTTTTCGGCTTGGGCGATAGCATCGAAGATAAATTCGATTTTGAGGGAGCTTTCAGCCTCTTTGGCATATTCGGCTTTTAAGCTATCAGGAGTTTGGTTGAGGGAGGCCGCATACGAATCAAAATTAAGACCCAATTTGTCGATTTGATAAAGCAAATTAGACAAACGTTGCTCGACCGCATCATCAATTAACGGTGGCGGGATTTTGACTTGAGCGGTACTGAGTAAAACTTCAATGATGGTGTTAAGTTTATCACTGTCGCTAGGGGCCTTTTTAGTTTTGGGATCGCCTTGATTTGGAGTCCAAATTTTGTTTTTGGCTAAAGCCCCTTTAACCGCTGACTGGTAAGCGCCGAGTTCAACCTGGGGTTTCTCATAAATTTCCACTTCAAGTTCCCAGTCGCCCTTGGCTTGAGCGGTTTTAACGGTGACTTTGGGGCTAGTCACCGGCTTGAGCTGGTGTTTTTTTAGGTAGGCCAGATAGGCCAGTGGGATCACTTGGCGGAGCACTGGTTGGTAAAGTTGAGAACGGTCCAGACTAGCTTCAACCACCTTAAGGGGGGCTTTGCCCTGACGGAAGCCCTTAATAGTGGTAGTGGCAGCGGCTTGCTGAAGGACTTGACGGTAGGCAAGGGCGACGGTTTTTTCGGGGATAATTAGGTTGAATTTCATATAAATTTTTAATGGTGCTGAAGGTGGGAGTTGAACCCACACCCCGGTAATGGGACACGGTCCTAAACCGTGCGCGTCTGCCGATTCCGCCACTTCAGCGGGAACAGGGTTATTTTAGCATCTAAACCAACCAGACTAACTGGTAATTAAGTGGGAGGATTAATGGCTTATATTTATATAAATATATTTAGTTATAGACTAGTGACGGAATTAATTGTCGATGTCTTGACTGACTTATAATTTATGTTATAATTAGCCCAGATCCAATGGTTTCCCTCACCGGGGTGACTGTTGGATTCTTTATTTAGGAAGAGCTACCAATCGGCGGTTTCCAGTTTGTCCATGAAGGTATTGACAGCAAATTCCCAAGAACCGTTACTCCGGGGGGTGTATTTATCTTGGATTAATTCCGGGGTAATCAGACCCTCATCCAGATAATGCCGTCGTAGGACCTTAGCGGCTTGTTCAAAGTTAGCTTCAAAAGAGGGAAATTCCCAGGTTCCCTGAGCGTGAATCCCCAGACCGAGACAGTTATAGGAACCGGCGGGAATTTTTTTACAGAGATTGCTTTCCTGCATGGCGATTGCGGGCAGGAGACGATAATCCATGCGGTATTGATCGGCCAGTTTGGTTAAATACTCGCCCCAGTAGTCGTAGGGAGTCAGGGGTGATTGGTGCTTGGCTAAAAACTCAGCGATCAGGACGGGGCGGGCGTCTTCGGCCAAAATCCGACTGGTCATGCCTTTGATTGCCGGCGGCGCCAACAAAACTAAAGCCGGTACCGAGGGATTGAGGGTTGGATTCAAGCCGTAAGACAAAACTTGAGTCCGGTGAAGGAAAGTCAGAGTGGTAAAGCAAATAATGATGGTGAGACTACAACCAAGCAGCCAACCGCCGGTGATAACCAGTTTGTGGAACATAGCTTCAAACTAGCATAATCGCCACCGGGGAGCAACTAAAAAGTGTAAAATGGTAGGGTTAAACAGCACCCATAGTTCAACGGATAGAATATCGGTCTTCGGAACCGAGGATGGGGGTTCGATTCCCTCTGGGTGCACCCAGGGCAAGCCACTGATGAATAAAATTGGGTGGCTGAAGAAGTGACAAGTGGTTTGTAAATTTAATCAAATGAATTACCTTATCAAATGTGTATTGCGCGACAATAAGTGGTTCAGTATAGTGAGGAACAGATGCCGTGGTACAACAAGATAGCCGATCGGATGTTTGAACAGCAGCATATCGTTGATCATGCCGCTGAGATAAACGCTTTGGAAGGTCTGACATTTAAGCCATTTATCACTGTGTCGCGTGATCCGGGGAGCGGCGGTAAACCGATTGCCGAACTAGTGGCCAAAAAGTTAAATTTCAGGTTTTATGATAAGGATTTGATTGATGATATTGCGAAATCGGCTGAAGCCCGGACTGAAATCATGAAGAGTATTGATGAGAAAGAGAGAACTCTGACCGAGGATTTTGTGCATAATTTACTTAATCCGGAATATATTACCGAGCGGCATTACATTAAACACCTATGTAAAGTAATTTTAACGGTCGCCCGTCAAGGCCAGGTGGTGATTTTGGGCCGCGGCAGTAATTTCATTACCCCGAATGCTTTTGGACTACATGTCAGAATTACCGCACCATATCGGGTCTGTGTGGCCAGAGCGGTGGAATTTGAGCGCATCCCCAACCAGCGAGCCCGAGAGGTGATTCGCAAGACCATGGCGGAACGTAGCGGCTTTGTCAAACAATATTTCGGCAAAGATATCAATGTACCGAAGTACTATGATCTAACTTTGAATACGACCTATTTGAATCTGAACGAGGCGGCGGCCATCATCATTAAGGCTTTTGAACAGAAATTTCCCAAGGGGAAGTAAACCAGACTTTGGGTTAAAATTGGGGTATGAAAACTGCGGTGGTGGATAATTTACCCGACGGCGGGGCTAAAAGGGTGGTGTTTGAGCAGATCAAAGGCTTGGCTCGAGTGCAGCCAGTGGTTTACTTTACCAATGAGTTAGAGTCGATATTCCCGTTTGAGCAGTATACAGATGTACGGCGTTATCCCTTTGAGCGGCCGGGCGGTTCGGGTTGGCAGCGTCCCCTTGCGGACGGTTGGCAGTGGGGGCGGGTTTACCGAAGTTACCAAAGGATAACCCAAGCAATTAGACGCGAGAGATTTGATTGGATCATGGTCCACCCTTGCCGATTAACTCAAGCACCGTTATTGATGACCATGCTCCCACAGCGAACGCTTTACTATGCTGAAGAGTGGTTTAGGTTGATTTACGAACCACAATTTAAGCCACCCACAACTCTCCCTTGGATGAAAAGAAGTTATGAACGCTGGCGGCGAGCCTGGTTGGCGAGAGCCGATAAAAGCTTGGTGGCTCAGGCAGGACAAATCATGGTGAATTCTAAGTATACGCAGCGACATTTTTCCCAGGTATATGGACTAACCACCGAGGTCAATTATCCGGGAGTGGATACCACCGTTTATAAACCCCGACCCGGTTTGAAACGAGATTATTTTCTGTTTGTGGGTGAACCGGATGTAGCTCATGGTTACGATTTGGTGAAAGGGCTGATGGCAAAATTTAATGGCCGAGTCAAGTTTAAAATCATTGCCTTGAAAGCTGGCCGATTAGGCTTAACCGACCAAGCCATAAAGACTCAATATCAGGGGGCAATCGCCACTTTATGCTTGGATAAGCAGGAGCCTTTCGGTCTAATTCCCTTAGAATCAATGGCTTGCGGAACACCGGTAATCGCGGTCAAGGAGGGTGGTTATCGGGAGACAATCAGGGACGGGCAAACCGGTTGGTTAAGGGAGCGCCGAGTAGCAGCGATTTATCCGGTGATGCTTAAGTTCCTCAAGCAACCGGGGTTAGTATCCCAATTCGGTCAGGCCGGCCGGGATTGGGTTGAACAAGAGTTCACTTGGAAAAGACATTTAGATCAACTAGCGGATGCTTTAACCAGGATGGGAACATGATTGATGTATCGGTGATCGTGGTGGCTTATCGAGCTAAAGCGCAATTAAAACGGTGTTTGGCTTCCCTGCCGACAAGTACCAAATTGGAAACTATAGTTGTCGATAACAGCCGGCAGAATCGCGGTTTTGCCAAAGGGGTTAATTGGGGGGCCAAGCTGGCTAAGGGTAAGTATTTATTTATCTTGAATCCGGATTGTCAGGTTAAGGCTGGGGCGATAAATGAATTGAGGGAGCGATTAGTACAAAACCCTGAAGTAGGCATAGCCGGACCGGAGTTATTAAACGAACATCAAGAAGCTTATTTATCAGTTACCCGTCAGCCAACCAAAGCCTCTGCCTGGGTGGTTTATTCTTTGATAAACCGATGGTGGCCAATGAATCGGTATTCCCGGTCATATTGGTACCGGGACGTGAAGCTGACGCGAGAATGCCAGGTGGAAAGTTTATCGGGAGCAGCCTTGATGGTGAGGCGAGCAGAGTTTCTGGCTATGGGTGGTTTTGACGAACGGTTCTTTCTTTATTGGGAGGATTATGATCTTTCAAGACGTTATCTAAAAGCTGGTAAGCAACTGTGGTTTGTCCCTCAGGCCAAGGTTATCCATCTGGGTCACGGGACGACCAATCTCAACGATGATCGCATCAAAGGCTATTTTTATCGCTCGCGATGGCAATTTTTTAGGAAACATGAGGGCTTGATTTATGCTCTCGGTTTGCAAACTTGGTTGCGACTTCAGGAAGAATGGAAAATAGTGGGCATTATGCTGCTGGCCGGGATATTGCGTTTTTGGCGCTTACCCGAACTGATGCCTTTTATCGGGGATCAGGCTAGGGATTTTCTGGCTGCTAAGGTTGGCTGGGAACAAGGGCAATTACCGCTCATAGGCATGCCTAGTAGTGTTCCCCGGTTTGCCCAAGGACCGTTGTACGTCTGGTGGTTAATGTTCCTCATGAGTTTGGGCTTGAAAGATCCCCGCTGGGCAGGGTATGTGGCGGCGGTGACCGGCTGGGTAGTGGTTTATTTAAGCTACCGCTTGATCAGTCGCTGGTTAGGTCGAGAGGCCGGGTGGTTAACGGGGTTAATCCTGGCGACGTCGCCGTTGGCGGTGGCTCAAGCCCGCTTGGCCTTTATGACTAATCCCGTACCCTTGTTTTCACTTCTATATTTATGGGCTTTAAGGCGACCATATCGACAAATTAGAGACAGTCTGTTAGTCGGACTCAGTTTTGGGTTACTCTTCCAATGGGAATTAGCCACCGCCCCTTTGGCCTTATTATTGGTAGGTTACGGTTGGTATTGGCGACGACGACTGAAACCTAGTTTAAAAAACTGGCTAAGTATGGCCGCCGGGGTGGCTTTGGGGTTAATCCCCCAACTGGTTTTTGATGTGACTCATCGAGGCCAGCAATTAGGTTGGTTTGGCGTGTGGCTGGGGTATCGCCTGGTAGCTTTTTTAGGTTGGGGGGAGGAGCATCAGGTCTCGCTGGCCACGATCACCAGGTATGGCGACCGGATCGGTCTGTATTTAAGTCGCTTTATGGCTTGGGGTTACCCCGGAGTGGTGGCCGGTCTGGGTGTGATTGGCTTGGCGGCGGTCTGGCTGTTTATCAGCCGGTGCCAGGATCGGGGTAACCGTCGATTGCTGATTATTGCTAGTTGGTTGCTGGTGCTAATGGCCGGTTTTTTAGTGCATGGCGCCCCGTCTGAAGCCTATTTTCCGGCTTTATTTGTGCCATTGGCAGCTTGGCTGGCATACGGAGCCACCCGCTTGACAGGTAGATGGCGCCAGGCGGCCATCGGTTGGGTTGTGGTCACGGCCGGTTTAAACGCTTATTTTTGTCTTAATCGGGAGATGATGATGACGACGCCGGCCAATACCGCCCGAGGTTTGGTCTTGCCCTATGGTCACCCCTTAGCCAAGTTACGGTTGATGGCTGACCAAATTTTGACTTTTAGTCAAGGCGAGGCGATCGACCTGCAATGGATTGGGGAGGAAGCCAGCGTGCCTCATTTTAGTGATAACTTAAGCTACCTGGTCAGTTTAGGCGGTGGTCGCTTTGATTCGAAAGGCCAGCCGATTTGGCTAACTTACACTTTAGTGAATGACCAGCCGAGAATGGCCACGACCACAGCCGTGGTCATTGACGGTCTTTATATACTCAAACCAGAATGAAAAGCCCTCTAAGTGTCGGCATCCTTTTAAAACGGAGACAACCATTAAGCCCGGAATTGATAAAACAGGTGGCCTTTGCTGCTGAGATTCTAGTGGTCCGGGATGGCCCGCGGTTAGCCAGTGATCAAAACCGGGGTAAAGTCAAGTTCTTTGGGAGACTACTTCAGGCTGATTTTAGCCGGCAGCGAAATTTCTTAATCCGCCAAGCGCAGCAACCATGGCTGTTGTTTGTGGATGGTGACGAAAGGGTTAGTTCGGAGTTATCTCAAGAAGTCCAACAAGTGTTAAAGCAACCGCAGGATGATGGTTATTGCTTACCCCGACAGGATTATTTTTTAGGGCGATGGTTAAAACATGGCGAACCAGGTCGAGTTAAATTGATCCGTTTAGGTCGAAAAGGCACCGGTTGGTGGCGGAGACCAGTCCATGAAGTTTGGCAAATTAAGCGAGTGGGTGAATTAAGGTCACCCCTCAAGCATTATGCCCACCAAGACCTGACTGATTTTAAAGCTAAAGTCAGGCATTATGCCAAAATGGAAGCTGACTACCGCCTAAAATTAGGTGAAGGATGGAGTTTAGTGGAGACATTGGTTTATCCAATCGGTAAATGGGGTGTAAATTACTTAGTCAAAGGTGGTTGGCGGGACGGCCGAGCTGGCTGGTGGTATGCCCTGATGATGGCTTACCATTCGGCTTTAGTCAGAAAAAATTGGTACCTCTTGCAATATCAACCAGCCAAGCCGGATACTAGGGTGAGACGAGTTTGGCGCTGGGGCTTTTATGGACTTTTGGGTTTGGCCGCTTTGGGGCAATTGTGCCGGTGGCAAGTGACCCCAACCATGGCCGTCTTAGGCTTTGAGATGGGACTGGTGACCTTAGTGGCTTTAGGTTTAGTCATCGATTATAAGTTTGGGCATGTCGGTTGGCCGAGATCAGTAAGGTGGATGGGATTATTCATGGCACTACTGGGCTTAGCACTGGTAGTCAATTGGCCTGGCTTAGGCTGGTACCAAGGCTTTTTAGCCAGTTTGTATTGGTGGCGCTTGGGTCTCTATGTTTTGGGAGCGATCGTCAGCTGGCAAATGTACCGACTCGGGGTGATCAGGCTGGAAGCAACCCGGTTATTGGTGTATTTGGGGATGCTGATCGCCGTCATGGGTTGGCTTCAATACCTGATTTGGCCTGACTTACGGTTTTTAGTGGCCTCTGGTTGGGATGACCATTTTTGGCGCTTGAGCAGTACCCTATTAGATCCCGGTTTTACCGGTTTAATTTTGTCATTCTTGTTATTAACGATCGAATGGCGTCAGGGTAAGTGGTGGCGCTTAAGTTGGTTGATAGCCCTGTCAGCCCTGCTCTTAACCTACGCCCGGAGTGCTTACGGCGCCTATGGGGTGGGTGAATTAGTTTTAGCCGGTTATAAGCGTCAATATAAATTGGCTCTAGGGCGAATTATATTATTAGGAATGTGTCTATTCTGGCTACCTCGTCCGGCCGGTGAGGGAGTGAGGCTGGAGCGAACTCAAAGTATTGAAAATCGAGCCGTCAGTATTATCACGGCTTGGGATTTGTTTAAAGCTCAACCACTATTCGGGATCGGCTTTAATGCTTACCGCCAATATACCCAATTACCAGCGGCTCAATGGGATAAGCCGGTGCACCCGTCCGGACCGGATAACAGTTATCTCTTGATCTTGGCCACGGCCGGCTTGGCTGGTGGCCTGGGGATGATGATTTTGGGTTATGGTTGGTGGCGGTCGTATAAAGGAGGCGGTTTAGTAATGGCCACTACAGCGGCGGTCGGCGTCCACGCTTTGTTTAATAACAGTCTATTCTATCCCCTGGTGTTACTGTGGGTGGGTTTACTCTTGGCTGGCAGAGGTCAGGTAGATTCTAGGGGGAATAGAAAACGGTAAGCGTTTTTTGGGTTTGATTGCCGGCGGGATCGGTAGCGGTAAAGGCTAATTGGTTAGGGCCGTCGTTAAGCTGGTACTGACTGGCAAAAGTGCCGTCGCTCAAAACCACAATGACTTGGCCGTTGACCGCTAAACTAGTTTCCGGTTCAGTGGTGCCGTTAAGCGGGATTAAGCGTTCTTGGTTACCGGCGTAATGGGTTTGATCCAGGGGAGAGAGCAAATTGAGACTGGGAGCTTGAATATCTTTAATGACGGTCAAGGAAGCGGAGCGGGCGCTGCTGTTATTGGCCGTGTCGGTGGCCAAAGCCGAGAAGGTGTTGAGACCGTCGCTGAGGTTAACGCTAATGAAGGCAAAATCACCGGCCGGATCGGCTGGAGTAGAGGCCAAGTGGCTGCCATTGTGATAGAGAGCGACTTGGCTGTCAGGTTCGGCGAAGCCCCTGATGGTGATCGAGGCTGAGGTGGTAGCTTCGTACGGTAAAATCAACTGAGGGGCTGAAGGGGGGATGGTGTCTTGATTGAGTTGGCTGGGTCGGGGGGTACGCCAGTGAGTTAAAAGCAGGGACAGACGAGCTAAGAGGTTGATGCCCAGGAGGCCGAAAAGACCCATGAAAATGACTAAAGCGATGGTAAAAATGAGGGTAGTTCTAATCGCCCGGCGCTTTTCGGACCGATACAAACGGGAATGGTTAGGGCGGCGGACGTAATCGCGAGGCATATGGCTTTAGTTTACTATAGTGATAATTTGAGCCGAAGATGGGAATTGAACCCATAACCGACGGTTTACGATACCGTTGCTCTACCGTTGAGCTACTTCGGCATGAGGTTAAGCAGCCTTATTATACAGAGTTTGATTTGGGGAACTCACGGCTTTTGCTTTGGTGGAATTTCGGTTATAGTGAAATGAGCTGATTTATCATGATAAAGGGAGATATGAAACGGCTTAAAGTGACGGTCGGGATATTGGCTCATAATGAAGAAACCAATATCAACCAGGCGTTAGCTTCGGTGGTCAAAGCCAAGTTAGTTGAAATTGAGGTTGAAAAAATTGTGATAGTTTCTTCGGGCAGTTTTGACGCGACCAACAAACTGGTACGGCGGTGGGGACGACGGGATAAACGGATTAAGTTGTTGATGCAGAGCCGTAGGGAAGGTAAAGCAGCGGCGATAAATTTTTTTATCAGACAGGCCAGAAGTCCAATCTTGGTGACGATGAGCGCGGACATAAAATTAGCCCCAATGGCTTTGGAGGAGTTGTGTCTGCCGTTTTGGGACATCGGCGTAGGGATGGTGGGAGCCCATCCGGTGCCGGTGGATCGTCCCGGTGGCCAATTAAATCGAGAAATCGCACTACTCTGGCAATTACATCATGAAATTTCCCTGATCAAACCTAAATGTGGGGAGATGGTGGCGTTTCGGAATATCATTCGGAATATGCCGGAGGATTCGGCCGTTGATGAAGCGACTTTAGAAGTGTTACTAACGCTGTTAGGCTACAACGTGGTTTATGCTCCCAGAGCCATCGTTTATAACCGAGGGGTCAAGACGTATTGGGAGTTTATGAAACAAAGACGACGAGTCCAAACGGGGCATGAGTGGGTAAGAGACCGGTATCACTATCGGGTGGCGACGGTGATGCCGGGGCTGCTGTTAAAAGTTGTCTTAAACCATTTAGGTCACCGACCACAAGACACGCTAGTAATGGTGAAATTGTTGAGTTGGGAACTGGTGGCTCGGGCTTTAGGCTTTATTGATTATTATGTGTGGCAAAAGAATCCCTACACTTGGCCGATGGTAGCCCGTTAGTCGGTTAACGTCGACCGACAATCAGGAAAAAAGCCGGAGTCAGCCGAGAGGAATAAGTGGCGAGTGGGGTGACGCCGGTGCCGCGGAAAGGGAGCTTAAGGACCGTGTCGGCCAACCAGTGCCAGCGCCCCGCCGGTATGCGGTGGATCAAGGGGAGAATCCGGTTTAAGTAAGCTTTAGGAAAAGGTTTTTGACCATAAAAGGTCACCTGACTAAAGGTTTTTAACAACTGGCTTAAGTCGGTTTGGGTCAGCTCATGCTGATGGTAAGGGTTAGACCGGCCGGTAACTAAGGGATTAATCGTCGATAAGATAAATAAACCGCGCGGTTTAAGACAACGTCGGACGGATTTGATAAAGGCCGACTGATCATGGAGATGTTCAATGGTCTCCAGAGAGACCAGTAAATCAACCGAAGCTGGGGGTAGAGGCAGATGAGTGACATCAGCCACCTTAAAAGTCAGATTGGGCAGGAGGGGGGATTGTTTTTGGGCGTAATGGATGATGGCCGGATCGAGATCGAAGCCTATAACGGTCTTGGCTTTGGCAGCTAAGAGGGCGCTGCCGTAACCGGAACCGCAGGCGGCGTCAACCACTAAACCACCCCGGACCAAGTTGGCGGCAAAATGATAACGGGCCAGGTGGTCGCGGATTAACTGAGTTTGGTACCAGGGTGTTTGGGCGGGCACCAAGCGTTCGGTCTGGTAGATCAAGGGATCAGGCATAGACGACCTTATAGATGGCTTGAAGCTTTTTGACTTGACCAGCAAAAGTGTAATCTTGGGCATGGATTTTAGCTGCCTCGGAGAAACGGAGGTAAAGCTGAGGGTCGGTGAGTAATTGACGGCAATGAGCGAAGAGTCGGTCCAGGTTATAGACGGGAACCAGAAAACCGGTTTGACCGGAAATAACTGTTTCGGGCATGGACTTAGAGCCAAAGGCTACGCTGGGTATACCTAGGGCGGCGGCTTCAATCAAAGCCATTTCCAAGGCCGGTGAGACTAGGGTGGTGTTGATTAAGAGATAGGTTTGGCTGAGGAAAGTCCAGCGATCGACATAACCGACAAAGGTAACTAAATCGGTAAGTTGATGAACCTGACAATATTGAATCAGTTGGGGATAGAGGGGGCCGATACCGGCCAAGCGAAAGTGGCAACGGTGTGCCCGAAACCAGGTTTGGTGCAGACTGATCAGCTGTAAAAACAGATCCGGACCCTTATCGGGGTGAAGTCGACCTAAGAAATCCAAATTTCGGCGAGAGGAAACCAAGGGAGTAATGGGGGGTGGTTTGATACCCGGGTGGTAATATGCCACGCGAAGGTGGGGATGGCGGTGTTTAAGCCAGGAAGCCAGGGTAGCGGAATTGGCGGCCACCAGAGCCGAACGGCTAAAGACAAACAAACTGAAAGTGTGGAAAACAAGGGTCAGCCAGCCACCGATGATTGGACCATAACGGAAATTTAAAAGGGCGGGATAGTTGACCCGATATTCGGTGATGAAGGGGAGGCGGTAGCGTCGGGTGAGGAGGAGGGCGGCCAAACCACTGAGATGAGGAGATTCAGCCTGAATTAAGTCGAAATGGTAGCGCCGGCAAAGACGCCGTCCGAAAAAAAGCAGACCAAGCCAGGTGAGGTAGTAGAAAATGGCACCAACCGGCCAGGAAAAACGGTGCTGGTGAAGTTTAAAGGGGATTTGAAGTTGAGTCGGGAGTGAAGTTGAACCGGAGATGAGGGCGGCTGGGCTGAGAGCATGGATGGCGGTAACTTGGGGTAAAGCGGCCATGACCAAGAGTTCTTCGGGAAGGGCGGGATGAGTGGTAAAGTCAGGGAGCGGGGTTTCGAACAAAAAGAGCACCTTCATGTCATAATCATACTATCTATGAGTCTAAAACCAAGGTTAAAGTCGGTTAAAGTGGCAGTCTTATTGATTAATTTTCATCAAGAAGCCATGACCCGGCAATGCCTGACCACGTTGGTTAAGCAAAGTCGGCCGGCGGACAAAATCTTAGTCTTAGACAATGAGGCCACCAAGGATTTAGACTTAAGTTTTTTTCCTGAGGTGGTTTATTACCGTCAGCGGCAAAATTTAGGCTTTGCCCGGGGGATGAATTGGCTGATGGCCAAAGCAAAAGAATTTAACTGTCAGTATGCGGTGATGCTGAATAACGATACCGAGGCCAAAATGGATTTTTTAGAGAAGATACTTAAGACAGCCAGGCATCAAGGAGCCAACGATGCTTTAAGCTGTGTGATAACGCAAAAACCGGATCCGACTCGGATTTGGTTTGCCGGTGGTCAATTAATTTGGCCTTGGTTGACGCGGCACCAGGGATTAAACCAGAAACTGGAACAGTGGCAGCGACCGCCGATTTATCAGGTGGATTGGTTGAGCGGTTGTGCTTTGGGAGTCTTTTTAGATACCTGGGGAAAGGTGGGCGGTTTTGATGAGGGCTTCTTTACTTACCTAGAAGATGTGGATTGGTGTTTGAGGCTTAAGCAACATGGTGGTCGCTTACTGGTGATTAATCAACCGCTCCTGACCCATGAGGTGTCGGCCGATTGCTTAACGAAAATGGAATGGCAAGCGCGAAACTCGGTCAGATTGATTAAAAAATATCAGAGGCGCGGGGTCCAATTTATCGTTTGGCTCAATGCTTTGGGTCAAGTAGCCATTTATTTAGGGCAAGGTCGGTTGAACCTGACAACAACCGCACATTTTCTGAGTATAATCAAGGAGAGTCTGAAGCGATGACTTTATTGAAACCGTGGTGGTTTTGGTTGATTTGGCTGGCTTTAGCGATCAGTTTACGCTGGGAGAGTAGTCGCTGGGTGTTGACCCATTTTACACCTGATAGCCGCTACTATCTTGAGCTGGCGACCAATTTGGCGACGGGCAAAGGCTTTAGTTTAGATGAGCCAACGGCACAGCGGCCGGTGCACGAGCATACGCCCGGCTATCCCCTCTTTTTGGCTTTGATATTTAAACTAGTCGACAGTCAACCGCAACTGGCGGAAACTAACCGGGGAGTGCTGGGGGCGATCGGGGTTCAATCTGGCTTAAGCCTGATAACGGCGTGGTTGATAGCGGCGGCTTGCCTGAGACTGACCAAGGATATCCAGTCGGCCAGGATAATTTTGGCGCTTGGTTGGTTGTTCCCGTCTTTTATCATCTCGGCGCATTACTTGTTATCTGAGACTTGGGGATTGTTTTTAATGGCTGGGTTTGTTTGGGGCTTGAGTCAAGAGCGCTGGCGCCAAAGCCGGGGCAGACTGGTGGTTTTAGGCTTGGTTTTTGGCCTGATGAGTCTAGTCAGACCGGCGCTGTTGGTGTTATTACCGGCATATGGCATTTGGTTAGGGTGGTTTGGCCAGCCATGGGTCAAGCAGCGACTCTGGGTCTTTAAGTACCTGTTGCTGGGAGTGCTGACCCCACTGATCATTTGGATCGCCCGAACCTATGTAACTACCGGTTATTTAGTACCGGTTCAAGTCGGGGTCGGTCAAGTCTTTTTAAGCGGTGCTTGTCCAACAGGAATCTGTCAGGTTGGGAACTTGAGACAGCATTGGTGGTGGTATAGCGTCAAGAAGGCGGCCGATTTCCAGGCTTGGCCATATGGTTGGGTGGATTTAAGAGCTTATCGAACGATGAATCAGACCGGGGCTAAAGGGTGGCTGGGATGGCATTATCTGTTATTGATCGGAGCCGCGGCCGGAGGGGGCTGGGCTTTAAGACGGAAAGGGGAAATCAGCCTTTGGGTGGTGTGGTGGCTAGCCGGCAGTGTGACTCATCAATTGATGTGGAGCGAGGCCAGGTACGCTTTACCCTATTGGCTCTTGATTATGCCCTTAGCAGTATTGGGGTGGCTGACCGGTTGGCGAAAACGCCGGCAGATGGTGATTTGGTGGGGTAAGCGCTGGGGATGGTTGGGATTAATGCTGGTTTTAGCCATCTATATTTGGCTACCAGAGTCAGATCTTGGAAGGTTAGTTTGGCCGGGAACGAGACAAATGGCGGCTTTGATTTTTTGGGGAGTAGGCCTTTATGGTTTGGGGCGGGGGTTATTTAAGGGAGCTAAATTTACCCGAGGGCAAGGGGTGATAGCGGGCTGGTGGTTACTGGTAATTTGGGGCATGATGGTTGGCTGGTGGCGGCCGTTAAGAGAAAATTGGTTGCCACAAGCACCGGTGAATGATCACCTATTTCCGGTAGCGAGGGACTGGAAGTTCTAACTCCCCCACCAGTACATCATGATGGAAAAGTCGGTTAAGTTAACTCTCGAATCACCGTTGATGTCAGCGGCGGCATGAGTACTCCCCCAGTAGTACATGAGGATGGAGAAATCGGTCAAATCAATTTGATCGTCGCAGTTGAGATCGCCTTGGGAGATGTCACCACAGGAAGTGCCGCTGTCGACATCAGAATAGAGACTGAAGGGGACGGAGAGGCTGGTTAAGCTTTGGAGGGCTAAGTTGTTTTGGACCAGACTGAAAAAACGGTAATCCCCCAAGACATAAAGCTGAGTGTCGATGGCGGCTGTCCAGGAACCATCCGCGGCAACGGTCGCTTGGTAGGTTCTTAAGGGGGCGTCGGTAAAGAGGGTGAGGTTGCCATTGGGAATCGCCGAACCACTGGCGGTAAGGTCGTCGCCTTGAAGAATGGTGGTATCTAAAAGGCCAACGGTCGGTGATAAGAGTTGATTAGTGACATTGATTTGCTGTTGAGCGGGAGTATAAATGTCGAAGGTGATGTGGGTGGTGGAACGGTTAGCCTGATCGACGCCATAGAAGGAGACGACGTGATTAGTGGGTTGGAGACCGGTAAACAAGTGAGTAAATTGGCCATTGGGGGCAGCGACGTCGGTACCAATGACTGCGCCGGCTTCAGTAAAGATGATGAAAGTATAAGGGGCAGTATAGCCAGAGATAAAGAGCGAAGACAGCGGGCGTTCGATGGTTGCCGTGACAGTCACCGAACCGCGGATCGGTGAAGCAATGGCCCAACCGATGTTTTTGACTATGGTGGCCGCTTCATCTTCGGTGACCATGACCATGACTTGATAGTAAGGGCCACTTATGGGGTTAGTGGCGGTGAGGTGATGGATAGTGACGTAAGAGCCAGGGAGGACGGTGACGTTAGTCACTCGAGAGGTAACGCCTGAGGCGGAAAACATGGGTATGCCGGCGTAATAACCGGTCATCAAAGTGGCTGGCTGGACGTCGGTAAAATGGGTGAGATAGACCTGAATATAATCGGTGTTACGAATGGCATCGGAGTTGGTGGGTAAGATGAAGCTGACGTCCATTTCGACCGGCCAACCGGCTAAATCGGTGTTGGAAATGACGGATAAATCACCTAAACCGAAGACTGCCCATGTAGTTGGCGGTTGACTTAAAAGCCCGATTAGAACCAAGCCAAGCAGCAGACTTTTTAAGCCGAGGCCAAAGAGACGAAAACGAGGCATGAATTTATTGTAGCCCAAAAAGATTATTTGCCGGTAACGAAAGTTTTCAGGGCTTGGCGCAGCCGGGAGCGGCCGGAGAAGAGAGAGATAACGAAGAAAAGCAGAGCTAGACCCGCAACCACTAAGAGAATAACGGCGGTCGGGGAAGCAACGGTAAAGCGGGTAGCCGCGGTTAAGGGTAAGTTTTGCTGGCCGTAGGTGGCCACTAAGGTAGCGGTGTAGCGACCGAGTAAGTTAACTTTATCCCAGGTAGTTTCGGTTTTTCGAATAGCCGAAGGGAGCACATTGGCATTGCGTAAGGGGACTTCGTCAACTTTGCGTCCAAAGAGGTCGGTAATGATAATGGTACCCTTGGGTTGAACGTGGACGTTGCCTTGATTTTGAACCCTTAAAGTCAAAGGGACCGGACCGGATTTTAAGTAAGCCGGGGCGGAAAAAGTTTCAATTTTGGCGGTTTCGGTGACATTACCGGAAATCCGAAGCAGGACCAGAGCACCAATTCGAGTAGCGACGTTGGCGGCGCCGGGTTGAGCTACTTCGGGGGTGGTGACAAAAAGGACGGAGGCATAATGACCGCCGGGTTCGGCTGCCTTGGGCACAGTGATGGTGTAGCGAAAAGTTTGCTCCTGACGCGGTTGGAGCACAATTTCGTCAACAGCCGGAGTCAACCATTGGGCCAGGGAGAAGGCTTGGTCACTCTCCCCTTCTTCGAGGTAAACGCCGCCTTCTTCGCCGGATGAAGTAAAGTCTTCCACGATCACCTCGTAACTAACCGGTAAATCGGTGTCGTTTCTAAGTTTAATGGTTTCGCTTAAATTATCACCAGGATTAGCTTGGAGTTCAAAACGGGGTGGGATAATAGTCAGGCCTTGGGTGTTGGGTTGAGCGAGGAGGGGTGAAGGCGAAATTAACTGAAAAATAAAGGTAATTAAGATTAAAGGGGGAAGTGTCATGGTGTCATTATGGCAAAGCTTAGCCATTTGTCAATAATAGGCTAAAGGATTTAACCCTTCATATCGCCAGAAATGGTAGCGGTATAGAGGTCAATATAGATTGGGGTTGCGGCTTTCCAAGAGAGCTCAAGCGACATTAAAGCGGTATAGAATTGAGTCTCACTGGGAGAATGCAGGTAAGATAGGGCTTGATCTAAAGCAGACAGGAGTTGGTCTAGGGTATTGGGAGTATAGAGGAAGCCGGTCGTGGGTGGTTTGATGGTATCGATCAGACCACCGACGGCATGAGCCACCGGCAGAGTGCCGTAGCGCTGAGCGATCAACTGAATCAAACCGCAAGGTTCATAGCTGGAGGGGATAATGATGATGTCGGCAGCCGCGTAAAGCTGGTGAGCCAGAGCTTCATCATAGCGGGTGGCCAGATGAACAGTGGGGAGACGGTCGGCGGCTTGATGCAAAGCCCGCTCCAGCTGAGGGTCGCCGGTACCCAAGAGAATAAATTGGGCTTTTGGCGGCGGAAAGCGGTTGGTTTGAAAACCCTGGAGGAGGAGCGATAAACCTTTTTGTTGGGGGTCGAGGCGACCGATAAAGACGATAAGGGGGGTGGACGAGATGACGGCTAAACCCAGACGGCGACAGAGGGCTTGTTTATTGGCCGATTTCGCCACCGGGGCGGTGGCGGTAGTGTAACGACGGTCGATATGGGGGTCGGTTTGAGGATCCCAGGTGTGATAGTCTAAGCCGTTGAGGACGGCATAAAAGCGACCAACTTTGGTCCGTAAAGCATCAAACAAAACGCCGGGTTCCTGAAGTAGCTCCTGACGGTAGGTAGGGCTGACGGTCGTGACCGCGTCGGCATGAATGACACCTTCGAGTAATAAATTGAGAGTTTGATCCTGCCCATCCCAAGTAAGGACTTGGCACAGGTCCGGATTAAGGTTGAGGTCATGAAGGAGGCTGAGGGGGGCTTGGCCGAAGTAGCGATGGTTGTGAATAGTGAGCAGGCTGGGTAGGTTTAAGTCGTAGCGGTGTTTTAAGAGTAAGGGCAATAAAGCCGTGTGCCAATCATGTAAATGTAACAGCTGAGGCTTCCAGGCTGAAAAACGAGAGAGGAAGTCGGCTAAACAGAGGCAGAAAACGGCCGCTTTAGCCACGTCTTTATCCAAGGCATCGGAGGTCACGGCCAAGTAGCGCGCCTCAGCTATAAGATAGATGGGTACGGCCGAACCGGGTAGATAAGTTAGATAAACTTGATATGTTAACGGTTCAGCGGCGAAGATGGCTTCACCGGTAGCGACCAGATGCCGATCGCTAACTTTGATTTGAGGGTGGTAAGGGAGGCAGAGGCGAATATCAACGCCGGCGGCGAGAAGAGCTTGGCTTAAACCGGAACCAACGTCACCCAGGCCACCCAATTTATATAGTGGCGCGGCTTCATTGAGAATAAACAAGAGACGCATAGGTTGCCAAAAGACTAATATTGGCGGTAATCAACATGGATATCGCCGAGATAGAAGGGATTACCTGAATGAGTCAGGGGGGCGGCAATCTGCCAGTGGAGCATGTTTTCTAGGCTGACATAGGCGGGGTTAGCATCTAGGGTAGTTTCATAGTAGCTAAGGCGTTCGTCCCGGCGGGAATCAAGATAAGTAGTGAGAATGTAGTCGACATGGTTGAGGTCAAACTGAGCGGGATCATCGGGTAGGGGGGTTAACTGATGTTCGGCAAAGCGGGGGTCGGAGACTAAAGCCGGATCGGCCAGGATGGTAACGCCGGTCGGGGGATTATGGGTGAAGTCGGCTAAGGACCGAAAGCCTTTAGCTTTTTGATAGAGTCTTAAACCGTCGGTTTCCAGGTAAGGCCAGGTTAAAGACTGCAGTGTCGGGTGGACCATCAGGCGGGTGATAGTCGGGGTGCTGGCCGGAGTTTGCAGTTTGAGCCAGAGAGTTTGCTGGCTATCGGCGAGGTAGTAAGGAATGGACACAAAGGTTTTGTCACGGTTGAGGAAAACGGCGCTGGTAAAGAAAATGGCCGGGGTTTCGATCTTGGTCAATTTTGGCGGCGGCACCAACTGACTGAGGGGGATAGCTTTAAGACGAGTGAGATAAAGGGCTACTACACCCAAAACGGTCAATCCCAAACAGAGGCCGAGGGCTAGCCGCAGTTCTGGAAAATATTTTTTAACTTTTGGCATAAGTTTTGGCGGTTAAAAGGGCTTGAATACCGGGGAGGGTACCTTGAATTAAATAGGCTAACATGGCACCACCGCCGGTAGAGATATGGTCAATGCCCGCTTCCAGCTTTAACTCTGTTAAGGCGGTTTCGGTATCGCCACCACCCACCAAAGTAAAAGCGGGAGTAGTATTAACCGCTTGGGCAATTAGTTGAGTGCCCTGACGATAGCGGGGGTCTTCAAACATGCCCATGGTGCCGTTCCAAATAACGGTCCCGGCGGTGTGGATGATTTGGGCAAACGCTTGAGCAGAAGCCAGGGTGATATCTTTTTGGTGGAGTTCAAGCTGGGCCAGTTGGACCTGGGGTGGCAGGGTGGTGTGTGAGGCGAGCTCGACCGCAATTTTACCCCCGACCAGGATGGTGTCGGCTGTGGTACTAAACGCCTCAACCAGCGGCAGTTTGGTTTCTAATTTAGCCCCACCGATAACCATTACCAGGGGTTTGGCAGGCTGGTGGAGGACTTGGTCCAAGGTTTTGACTTCGTTGGCTAAGGTCAAGCCCGCCGCGGCCGGGAGGAGTTGAGGCAGACCGACGATGGAAGCGTGGGCGCGGTGACAGTTAGCAAAAGCTTCATTGATATAGAATTGACCTAAACTAGCCAGCCAGTGGCAGAAATCGGGCTGGTTAGCCGCTTCTCCGGGCCAGAAACGAAGGTTTTCGATCAGCACCACGGGCGTGGGTGGTAAAGTGGTTTGAGAAAAGTTGGCTGAATAGGGAGCCAAACCAACAGTGACACTAAGCATTTCGGTCAGTACCGGTATGAGCGGTTGAAGACTGGCCTGAGGCTGGTAGGTACCGTTGGGGCGACCCTGGTGAGCCAACAAGCGAAACGAACAACCTTGATTTAAGAGCAGTTTTAAGGTTTCCCTATGGGCTAGAATGCGAGTGGTGTCGATGACTTTTCCCTGGGATAGGGGGACGTCGAAATTAGCCCGAACCAGGATCGTTTGACCATGAAGGTTAGGCCAGGTGGCGGATAAGGTGGGTAAAGGCGGAGCGGGCATCATAGAAAATATGGCAATGGTTTCCCCTACTATAGCAAGCTGCCATGGACAGAGCAATGAAAGGCAGTTGAGCCGACCTAAGGATTCGTGCTAGGCTAAAGCGATTATGGCTGACATTTGCTCCGACCGACCGGTAGCTTATTTTTGCGCTGAGTATGGCCTGCAGGCTGAGTTACCCTTGTATGCCGGGGGGTTAGGGGTTTTGGCCGGAGACACGGTTAAGGAAGCGGCCGATCAAAATTTTCCGATGGTGGCCTTGGGTCTTTTGTACCGGGGGGTGAAAGCGGTCCAAGTGTTGGCGGCCGACGGCAGTCAGACGGAAGCAGATTTAGAGGTCGATCCGGTCAAGCTAGATTTTGAGCATGTTTATTTACCGGACAGCGAAGAGCCGTTGTTTGTCAAAATCAGGTTAACCCAGGTAGACGTTTGGTCTCGGGTGTGGAAGCGGACGGTCAACCAAACGACGGTATACCTATTAGATACGGAAACTGATCAAAATCAACCAACCGAAAGGAGTGTAAGCCGGGCGTTATATTACGGTAATGAAGAAGAATTAATTAAACAGCAGATGGTTTTAGGTATCGGCGGGGTCAAGTTGTTGAAGAAAATGGGCATCACTCCCTTTGTCTATCACATCAATGAAGGCCGGCCAGCTTTTTTGATTTGGCAGCTGATTAGGCATTTAATGGACACCCAAAAGTTAAGTTATGAGGAAGCTTTTACCGCCGCCCGGGAAAAAATAGTCTACACCAACCACACTTTAGTGCGGGAGGGCAACCAAACTTATGACCGACAAGTTTTAGAAAAATACAGCCTTTATTACGCCGAGAAAATGGGGATTGGCTTAGAAGAATTGTTAAAACCAGGAGTGGACCCATTAAGCGGTAAGTTTGATATGACCTTGTTTGCCTTAAACACGGCTCGGAAAGCTTCGGCAGTCAGCCAACCGCATTTTCAATTGTCTAAAAGCTTGTGGCCGGAATTTAATTGGGTGAATATTACCAATGGAGTGCATATGCCTACTTGGCAGGATGGAGAAATTTTGGCGGCCGATAAAACCAATGATTCAGTGTGGTACATTCATCAAAAGAAAAAAGCGGAGACGGTGGCGGCAGTGGTGAAGCGCATTGGCTTTGGCTATAATCCTGACCAGTTAGTCATGGGTTGGGCCAGACGGATCACGGGTTATAAACGCTTAACGGCTATGATTGAAGATGTCAATCGTTTAAAGACAATTCTAACGGCGGCGAATAAACCGGTGATGTTGTTGGTGGCCGGCAAGGCTCATGCCAGTGATACTCAGGCCAAGCAGAGTATCCAGAAACTAATTAAATTGATGCAGACTGAACTTAAGGGGCAAGCGATTTTTATTCCCAATTATGACATTAACGTGGCTCAACAACTGGTTAAAGGGGTGGATGTGTGGCTGAATACGCCGGTTCAAGGTCAGGAAGCCTCGGGGACGTCAGGAATGAAAGCCTTAGCCAACGGTGTTTTACAGCTGACCGTCGAAGACGGCTGGACCGCCGAGGTCGATTGGCATGATTTGGGTTGGACCCTGGATCCTCTAAAAGTTAGTGAAAGTCTTTATTTTAGGCTGGAAAAAGACGTAGTGCCAATGTTTTACCAGCGAGATGAAAACGGGGTACCTCAAGCTTGGTTAGCCCGGATGAAACGGTCGGTGAGTTTGGCTGACCAATACTCGACTACCAGAATGTTAGCGGAATATCAGGATATATTATACGAGGCTCGGTTTCTGTAAGCTTTAGGGTGGCAAACTGGGATTTTGGAAGATCGTCAATTGGGGATCGCGGAAGATGATCGGCCAGCGTTCGACGTCACTTAAAACCGGGGTAATCTCCGAGGCGTTATAGGTAATGACATAATTAAAGTGATAGCGGCGAAAAATGCTTTGAGCTCCCGGTAAATTATGGACCAGAAGATGGTAATCCATAAAG